>JALUYG010000337.1 GCA_027013105.1 Mariprofundus sp. | reverse complement strand
GGCGCGCAGCGAAGCCGATGAGTCTACAGCAACCGATGAAGGTTGGTGATCAGTCGCCGGTGCAGATGCGTTCGACCAGTTGCTTGACGGTCGGGATAAAACCGCCGGCGTAAAACGGATCTTCGGCGAAACGGTAGGCGGCATGGCCGGCGAACATGAGATTTTGATCCGGATTGTCGCCATGGCCGATCTGCTGCAGGGTTTTCTGGATGCAGAAGCTGCGCGGATCGGCTTTGTGGCCGGTGGTGCCGCGCTCATTGGCTGCCCAGTTACTGAATTTGCACTGTGACAGGCAGCCCATGCAGTCGAGCTGATCCTGGCGAATCTCCCGGGCTTTTTCAGGCGTGACAAAAATCAGCGTGGCGTCGGGCGTAGGCAGCGCCTTACTGAATCCTTCGGCAATAAAGTTGCGGGCGCGTTTGAGATCATGTTTGGTCAGATAGACCTTTTTGTTGCGCACGCCGAAAGTGAACAGTTCGGAGTGGTCGCCGGCGGGGTGGTCGACAAAGGCTACTTCACGATCGGAGCGCTCATACAGCTCATGCAGAAAGCTGTTATAGACGGCCGATGAGTAGAATCCGGTCGGGGAAAAACGGTTCAGGCGGATATCGCCCTCTTTCAGCGTCAGCAGGCGCTGTTTCCACAGATCGGAGATCGGGCTCTCCTGCGTCAGCAGTGGGCGGGTGCCGAACTGAAAGGTGATCGGGCCGATTTCGGGGTTCTTCAGCCAGTCGGCCCATTCCCGCAAAAACCAGACGCCGCCGGCCATGACAATCGGCGTGTTTTGCAGACCGAATTCGTTCATTGTTTTGCGCAGCGCTGCAACGCGCGGGTAGGGATCTTCCGGCGCGTTCGGATCTTCCGAGTTGGAGAGGCCGTTGTGGCCGCCGGCCAGCCATGGGTCTTCATAGACAACGCCGCCGAGCAGTTCCGGTAGCTTGCGATAGGAGCGCAGCCAGAGGGCTCTGAAGGCGCGCGCCGATGAGATGATCGGGTAGTAGTAGACATTGTATTTCGCCGCCAGCGGCGCCAGTCGAAACGGCATGCCGGCGCCGCAGGTGATGCCGTGAATCAATCCTTTGGCCCCTTCCATCACGCCTTCGAGCACGCGCTCGGCGCCGCCCATCTCCCACAACACATTCATATGCAGCCGGCCATGGCCGCCAGAGATATCATGGGCGATTCTGGCCTGCTGAATGCCGCCCTTGATGCCTTGTGCGATAAGCTCTTCAAAGCGTTCCTTACGGCTGCGCCCTTCATAAACGGTGCGAACGATATTGCCATCGGCATCGACGCTGTCGGCGTTGACGGCCGAGAAGGTGCCGATGCCGCCGGCGGCGGCCCATGCGCCGGAACTTTCACCGGTGGAGATGGCTACGCCTTTACCGCCCTCGACCAAGGGCAAAACCTCTTTTCCTGATATCATCATGGGCTGAAGATCAAATGACATGAAACTGTTTCCTTGGGGCGCCAGTCGGTTAAGGCGGCAAATATCTGCTGTTTTTTGAGACAGGCAAAAGCTAGCAAAGTAGAGAGGGAGTGGCAAAGTTGTAGCATGGGGGGCGTAGCATGGACGGCGCATTATGATCAAACTGGCGATCAAAAAAACGCGGTCAACATATCCAATCATCGGAATTGGCGTTAGCATACGGTAACTTTTTCAGGAGGTGGAAAAATGGCATTACAGGGAAAGATGGTGATTGGTCAGTCGGGCGGGCCGACGGCAGTGATTAACCAGTCGCTGGTCGGAGCGATACTGGCGGCGCGCAAGCACGCCGATATTACCGGTATTCTCGGCGCCAAACATGGCATCGCTGGCATTATGAAAGA
This sequence comes from Mariprofundus sp., assembly GCA_027013105.1. Lineage (GTDB taxonomy): Bacteria > Pseudomonadota > Zetaproteobacteria > Mariprofundales > Mariprofundaceae > Mariprofundus. The sequence goes on along the minus strand of JALUYG010000337.1, from coordinate 5,245 downwards.
AGACTTTATCGATCTGACCACACAGAGCGAAGCCGCGCTGGAGACGCTGGCAGCGACGCCGGCAGCCGGACTCGGATCGGTGCGCCTGAAGCCCGGCAAGGCGGAGTGTGAACGGGTCTTTGAGGTGTTCAGGGCGCATGATGTGCGCTACTTCTTTTATATCGGCGGCAACGATTCGGCCGAAACGGCGCATATTATCGCCGAGATGGCCAAACAGGCCGATTACGATTTTTGCACCGTTCATATTCCCAAAACCATCGATAACGACCTGAAAGTCACCGATCACTGTCCGGGCTATGCATCGGCAGCGCGCTTTGTGGCGTTGGCCTTCATGGGCGATGATCGTGATAACGCCGCGCTGGCCGGTATTAAAATCAATGTGGTGATGGGGCGCGATGCCGGCTTTCTGACTGCAGCTTCGGCATTGGCGCGTCAGCAGGAGGGCGATGGCCCGCATCTGATCTATGTGCCGGAACGCACCTTCGACGTGGCGCAGTTTCAGGCTGATGTGAAAGCGACGGTGGCCCGATACGGGCGCTGTGTCGTGGCGGTATCCGAAGGCATTACCAATGCCGACGGCGATCCGGTGATGACCAGCGGCGAGCGCGATTCACACGGTAACCTGCAACTCTCCGGCTCCGGTGCGCTTGGCGATTTTCTGGCCGGCAAGGTGAAAGAGGCCTATGCCGGTGAACCGGTGCGCGTGCGCGCCGACACATTCGGTTATCTGCAGCGCAGTTTTCCGACTATTATCTCCCAGGTTGATGCAGAAGAGGCGCGTCTGGTCGGCGCATTCGGCGTCGATCATGCTGTTGCCAGCGGAGAACCGGGGTCGGTGGCCATTCGTCGCCTCTCCAGCCAGCCCTATGCCAGCGAATGCTTTATGACGCCGCTGGCATCGGTGGCGCGCGAAGCCACTTCATTAAAAGAGAGTTATATCAACGAGGCTGGCAACGATGTGACGCAAGCGTGGCTGGATTACGTGCAGCCACTGGTGGGCGCGCTGCCGGAGATGGGTCGATTGATTTGAAACAGACAGCGCGTTTATCGCCCTCATCATGCTGTCGTGCTGCAGGCGGCTCAATTGAGATCTAATTGATGTTAATTGAGATGCGTTGAACCGAAGGGGATTTGACAAGCGCGCTGTACAACCGGAAACTTTGGCTTATGAATGCACAGGCGCTGCTGACGCAGCTATACGATACTTCCGAAACCGATATCCTTGAACAAATTACCCGCCTGAAAGCCGAACTCGGCGACCGGGTGTTGATTCTCGGCCACCATTATCAGCGCGAGGAGGTGTTCGCCTTTGCCGATGTCAGCGGCGATTCGCTGAAACTATCGCAGCAGGCGGCGGAGACCAGTGCTCCCTATATCATTTTCTGCGGTGTTCATTTTATGGCCGAAACCGCCGATATTCTGACCAGTGATACGCAGGCGGTGATCCTGCCGGATCTGGCCGCCGGCTGTTCGATGGCCGATATGGCCGATGATGAACAGGTCAACCGCTGCTGGAGTGAGCTGGCCGGCGTGCTGAATCCGGACGAGTGCGTGACGCCGGTGACCTATATCAACTCCACCGCCGCCCTTAAAGCTTTCTGCGGCGAGCATGGCGGTATTGTCTGCACCTCCGGCAATGCACAGCGCATTCTCGAATGGAGCTGGGGCAACCGCGAAAAAATCCTCTTTTTCCCGGATCAGCATCTCGGTGAAAATACGGCTCTGGCCATGGGCGTTCCGGAATCGGAGATGATCATTTGGGATCCGGCGCTGCCGATGGGCGGCAACAGTGCCGAATCGATCAGGCAGGCGCGGCTGATTTTGTGGAAAGGCTTCTGTTCGGTGCATCAGCTGTTCAAACCTGAACATGCCGACACCATGCGCCGCAACCATGCCGGCATCGAAGTGCTGGCGCATCCGGAGTGTTCGCGCGCGGTGTGTGAAACGGCCGATTTTGTCGGCTCCACAGAGATGATTATTGCCCATGTGGAGGCGGCGCCGAGCGGCAGTTCCTTTGCAATTGCGACGGAGCTCAATCTGGTTAACCGTTTGCGCATCCGCTTTCCGGATAAACCGATCTGGTTTCTGTCGCCGATGGTGTGCATGTGTTCGACAATGTTCCGCACCGATCCGCAGCATCTCTGCGCCGCGTTGACTTCGGTGCGTGACGCTCTGCACGGTCGTCAGCAGATCAGCAATCAGATTATTGTGCCGAAACAGCAAAAACGGTGGGCGGCTCTGTCGCTTGAAAGGATGTTGAACCTTGGCTAGATACCGTTTCCTGACTGCGCTGCTGCTGGGCGCAATATTATGCGCTACGTCGGCGCTGGCCGCCGACAATAATCAGCAGCTGCTGCAACAGCAGATTTCAGCCTTTAAACAGAGCGACAACTATCAGTTTGCACCGCAAACCACCCAGCGCGCCGAGGCGTTCATGGGCGCAGCCATGCTGGCCATCGATAAGCATCAGCAGCAGGACACCGATACGGCTCTGGCCAAAGCCGCAGAAACGCTGGCCGAAGCCAGACGAACTGCAGCAGATTTCAGGCGCCGTTTCGCCGCCATGCTGAGCCTGCGGCAGGATGCCGCCGCTGTGACAGAAATTCTCGCCTCATCGGGTCGCAGCACCGGCAGCCAGCCGCCGCGACAGTTGATGAAAGATGCTGAAGACGAATTTTCCCAGGCTGTGGCCACGTATGAGCAGGGCTCATTGAATCAGGCCCGCAAACATGCCGATGCGGCAGCCGCGATTTATCGTCAGGCGCTTGATCAAACGCTGCCCTGGCTGACCCGGCTGACTGCCAGTATTATCGGCAAGGCGGCCAACACCAACGCCAAACGCTATGCGCCGCGTATCTATCAGGCCGCCAAGGATAAACTGGTCGAGTTGGAGGCCTACTCGAAGGGCGTCACCAAAACCCCGCCACGGCATCCTGAAGAGGGGCTGTATCTGGCGCGCGAATCGAGGCATGTGGCCGAACAGGTGAAAGCCTGGCGCAGAAAGAGCAGCAGCCATGAAATGCTTGTGCTTAAAACGCGGGCGCTGAAGCTCAAACTGGCCAATGTACTGGGAATCAGCAAGCAGTCCAATATCATGCTCACCGATATTCCCGACAAGGATCTGCTGCGCGCCGTCAAACAACTCAAACAGGAGCTGGCCGATGAACGGCAGGCGCACCAGCAGGACATGAGTCGTCTGGCCACGGAATTTCAACAGCAGTTGCAACACAAACTGGCAGCGCAAACCAGCCAGATGCAGCAGGCGCAGCAGAACCGTTTGTCGAAAATCAGGGAAGCTTTTAAGGCCAAACTGGAACGTGAAACCTTTGAAAAGAAGCGTCAGCAGCGCTTACGCAAACTGTTTAAGCCGGATGAGGTGACTATTCTGGTGAATCTGGATGGTTCGTTGTTGATTCGTCTGGTCAGCCTGAAGTTCAGATCGGGCAGCAGCAGAGTTGACCGCAACTATTACGATATGCTGGGCCGATTGAAAGAGGCGATGGATATCTATCAGGAGCGCGACTTTCGTATTGAAGGACATACGGATAACCGGGGCGACGTGAAGAAAAACCAGTTGTTATCGCTGAAACGGGCCGAAGCTGTGCGGGATTTCCTTATTGCCGCCGGCGCCAATGCCGCGCGTTTGAAGGCGTTGGGCTATGGCGAGGTGCGTCCGATCGCCAGCAACGAGTTCGCCCGCGGACGGGCGATGAATCGGCGTATCGATGTGGTGATCAGCGCTCCGAAAGCAGCTGCGCAGTAGCGTATGAGCCACTTGCAAATGTCTATTCGCCTGTGCGGTATAATGTATGAGTAAGGCGACTTCACTGGATGATATTCCGGCCGAGATTCGTGGGCATGTGGCGCAACTACTGAGCGATTTCGAACAGGACTCGCCCTATAAGAGCGCCCTGATTCTCGAAACCATGCGTCTGGTCTCCGACGGTTACAACAATGTGGATATAAAAATGTTATCCAAGATGCTGGCGGAGCTGCGCCTGGGGCTGGATGTGTTCACCCCTTATCAGGCATGCCGCAAAGCGGCGATTTTTGGCTCGGCCAGAACAGCAGCTGATGATCCGCGCTATGAACAGGCGCGAGCCTGCGCCCGCTCGCTGAAAGATGCCGGGTTTATGATTATCACTGGCGGCGGCGGCGGCATGATGCAGGCGGCCAATGAAGGCGCGGGCGAGCAGAACTCCTTCGCCATCAATATCAACCTGCCCATGGAGCAGCAGCCGAATCCGGTGATGGTCGGTTCGCCGCGCCATTTTTATTGTCAGTACTTCTTCACGCGCAAGGTGTTTTTTCTCAAGGAGAGCGATGCCGTCGTGTTAACGCCGGGCGGCTTCGGCACGCTGGACGAGACATTTGAAACCCTGACGCTGCTGCAGACCGGTCGCAATCCGCCATTGCCGGTAGTGATGCTGGAAGCGCCCGGCGACGATTACTGGGGCCCGTTTATGAAGTCGTGGATGCGGCGACTGGTGCAGGACGGATTGATCGATCCGGACGATACGCATCTGCTCTACCATACCGACAATGTTGATGCGGCCGTGGCCCACATCCGCGACTTTTATCTGAACTACCACAGTTTTCGCTATGTCGGGAAGTGTATTTTGCTGCGCTTGCTGGCGCCGTTGTCCGATGATGCGCTCAACCGCCTGAATGCTGAGTTTTCCGATGTGTTAAGCGATGGGAAGATTGAACAGGTGTTCCACTGGCCGAAGTCGGATGATAAATGCTATCAACATCTGCCGCGCCTGCGCATGCATCTGGATCGTTCACGCATGAATGTGCTCTCGCAGATTATCCGGCGCATGAATGCGCTCTACCAGTTTGAGCACAATGGTGAAAGTTAGAGATACTCTGCTAACGCGCCTTGCTGATCGGTGCGTATTCACACGGTAGACCGTGAAGTGGTATAGCCGCCTGTGGCGGTTGGCGATTCTGATCGGACTGGCTTGCCTTGCATGGTTAGGCTGGCAGCCACCCCGGCCTGCGTTGCAACCCGCTGTTGTCCGGATGAAGCTGCCCGTTGCGCCGGAGGCCGATGTTGCAGGCCACAGCGCCGACACCCTGTCTGGGCAACCGCAGCCGAAGCAAACCGTTGCGCCTCAACTGTGGCGGGTGGTGACGCATCGGTTGATTTCACCGGCAGGCATCAGGGCAATGCGCAGGCGTCTGGTCGCCATGCATACGCAGCCGATCACGATTCACACAACCGAAGAGATGACGATGCACG
>JALUYG010000336.1 GCA_027013105.1 Mariprofundus sp. | reverse complement strand
GCCCAATATGAACGGCTATGAGCTGGCCGACTGGATCGCGCAGCAACCGCATCTGAAGGGCGTGCCGCTGATGGCGCTGACGGCGACGCCGCCGGAAGAGAACGACGATGTGCGTCGAGAGAAATTCGACGATGTGCTGGTGAAATTCGATCGCCATTCGCTGGTGGAGCATCTGCAGACGGTGCTGGGCGGACATGGCGTGGACAGACTGAACAGCGTGGATGCGGATATCGTGTCCGGCGAGCAGGCGTAGGGAGGCGAGCATGGCTGGATTGATGCCGGTGAAAAAGATGGAGCAGAGTAGCGAGTTGCTCACCTGCCGGGTTGGCGAACAGTGGCTGGGGTTGCAGGTGAAGCATGTGCGCGAGGTGGTGACGCCGCAACCGACAACGAACATGCCGCTGGCGCCGGATGCGGTGATGGGGCTGATCAATTTGCGAGGACGGGTGATCACGCAACTGGATGTGCGCAAGGTGATCGGGCTGCCTGATCGGGAGGAGGACAGCTTTCGCGTCGCCATTGTCGAGACCATCTCCGGTGAGGATTTCGGACTGGTGGTGGATGAGGTCGGCGAGGTGGTCGAACTGGATGTGGATATGTATGAGAAAACGCCCAAAACGCTTGATCGGGTCTGGCAGGATGTCAGCGAAGGGGTGTTGAAACAGGAGGAGCGGGTGGTGGTGCTGGTGGATGTGGAGCGCTTTATCGCCATGACGATTCCGCAGATGGATGCCATCGATGAAGGCCGGGTGCTGCATTAACAAGGAGATAAATATGAAAGCATTGATAGTGGATGATGCCAAGGTGGTGAGGGTGACGCTGGCGCGGATGATGGGGCAGCTTGGTTATGAGGCGGTCAAGGCGGAGGATGGTCGGCAGGCGCTCGATGCGATGGCGGAACATCCGGATGTGGATGTGGTGATGCTGGACTGGAATATGCCGGTGATGAACGGTTACGATTTTCTCGTGGCGTTGCGCGGCATGGCGCAGCACGCCACGCATCCGAAAGTGATCATGGTGACGACGGAGACCGGCATGCCCTCCATGCTCAAGGCGCTGGCGGCCGGGGCGGATGAATACATCATGAAGCCGTTCGATCAGGATATGGTGGCCGGCAAGCTGGCGATGGTCGGGCTGGAGGCGGCCGGATGAGCAAGCCTCGCCGCGCCCTGATTGTCGATGATTCGGTGGTGTTTCGCTCCTTTATGCGGCGCTGCCTGAACGATATCGACGGCATTGAGGTGGTTGGCACGGCCGGCGATGGCAAAATGGCTCTGCGCCAGATTGAGCAACTCAAGCCCGATGTGGTGACGCTGGATATGGAGATGCCGCACCTGTGCGGTATCGAAGTGCTCCAGGCGCTGCAGGAGAAAGCGCCGGGAGTTTGCGTGATCGTGGTCTCCTGCGAGACGGAAACCGATGCGAAGCGCACCATCGAGGCGCTGGAATCGGGCGCTTGCGACTTCATTATCAAGCCGAAAGCGTCCAGTCCGGATGCGCAGGGAGCATTGACCAAACAGTTGTCCAGATACCTGTTTTCCGCCCAGAGCGTGGGAAAGGTGGTGCGCGGCAAGCGCCTGATGCGCCAGACGCGCGCCGCCAGCTACAGCAAGCCGGTTTCGTTTCGGCCGGATGTTGTGGCGATCGGCTCCAGCACCGGCGGGCCGGCGGCTCTCAGCGCCGTATTTTCCATGTTGCCCGGCGATATTCCGGTTCCTGTCACCATCACCCAGCACATGCCGAAACTGTTTGTGCAGAGCCTGGCGAGCCGGCTGAATAAAGAGTCGAAGCTGACAGTGCAGGTGGCTGAGGATGGCATGGTTTTTCAACCCGGCCATGCCTATATCGCGCCGGGTGAAATTCATATGGAGGTGGTGCGAAAAGGGGTCGGGTTGGCGGCGAAGCTGGTGGACGGGCCGAAAATGCACCACTGCAAACCGGCTGTGGATCGCACCTTTTACGCGCTGGCCAAACTGGCGCCGGTGGTGAAAACGCTGGCTGTGGTGTTGACCGGCATGGGCGCCGATGGCGCCGACGGCGGCAAAAAAATAAGAGAGGCAAGCGGCTATGTGATCGCCCAGGATGAGGCGAGCAGCACAGTATGGGGAATGCCCGGCGCAACCGTGAAAGCGGGCGCAGCCAATGATGTGTTGCCGCTGGATCAGATCGCTGGCGCGATTTCTCGGATTGCAGGAGGCAAATAAGGTGCAGGCATCGGAATTTCGTTATATGCAGCAGTTTCTGTTGCGCAAAATCGGCTTGTCGCTGGCCGATGACAAGCAGTATCTGATCAAGTCGCGCGTCACCCGGCTGTTGCGGGAGCATCAGCTCGATGACGCCAACGCCGTGGCCAGAGCCGTGCGCAGGGATGAAAATGGCCCGCTGGCGCAACAGGTGCTGGATGCGATGACCACCAATGAAACGCTCTTCTTTCGTGATCAATATCCGTTTGAGGCGCTGCGCGATCTGATTTTTCCCGAGCTGATTCATGCCAAAGGGCGGCATGGAAAAATCAATATCTGGTCGGCGGCGTCATCGACCGGTCAGGAGGCCTGTTCGATCGCCATGACGGCCAGCGAATCGGTGCCGGAACCGGGCAGGGTGCATATTCTGGGCACGGACTTTTCGGCTAAAGCGGTGGAATATGCCAGACGGGGCGTCTATACCCAGATGGAGGTGCAGCGCGGCATGCCGATCAAGCAACTGGTGCGTTTTTTCGATCAGCAGGGCAGCTCCTGGGCGGTGCGGCCGGAGCTGAAGGCGATGATGCATTTCGATCATGCCAATCTGGTGGACAACAGTCTGGCTGCGAAAGTGCGCCGGCACGGGCCGTTTGACGTGGTGTTCTGCCGCAATGTGCTGATCTACTTCACGCCGGAAGAGCGGGCGCATGTGATTGACCGGATTTCGCGCTGTATGCACAAGGGCGGCTATTTCATATCCGGCGCCACCGAAACCCCGGAAGGGCGATTGTCGCGCTGGAATCAGGTGATGTTCAAAGGCAAACGCCTCTGGCAGCTGCAGTGAAGAAAACACAACGGTCATAATCGACTCTCGCAAAGCCGCAAAGGCGCAAAGGAGAATCAAAGTCGTATGCATTAGACGGATCAAACGATTGCATTGATGGGCTTTCTGTTCGGTTATTTTGTCTTTCTTTGCGCCTTTGCGGCTTTGCGAGAGATGGTTTTTATTTTCGTGTCATGAAACAGGAGATGGAAATGCGATTGCCCTGCTTCTCTGCGTGCTCTGTGGTGAAAAGCTGTTGATGTTACGCTAGCGTTGCGTCCGATTCTTGCCCGACCGCCGTGATCACGGCGCGGGGACTTTCTCAGGAGTAGAAATATATGCTGTATGTTGCCGTTCGGGCCGCCAGGCGAGCGGGCGATATGATCGCCCGATCTTACGATGAGCGAGACACGCTGAAAATCACCCGAAAATCGGATCGGGACTATGTCACCGAAGTGGATCAGCGAGCCGAATCGATGATCATCCGTGAAATCAGGCGCCACTATCCGGATCACGGCGTCATCGCCGAGGAGATGGATGCGCCGACCAACCCGGATGCGCCGATGCAGTGGTATATCGATCCGCTCGACGGCACCACAAACTTTATTCACGGCTACCCGCACTTTGCCGTCTCTATCGCCGCATTCAAACATGGCAAGCCGATGCTGGCCGTGGTGCACGATCCCATTCGCGATGAAACCTTCGAGGCGCGCAATGGCGGCGGCGCGTTTCTCAATCGCAGGCGGCTGCGTGTCAGCGATGAAAAGCGGTTGGAACATGCGCTGTTTGCATCCGGTATTCCCGCCTACCGGCGTGAGCAGATGGAGGTATTCCAGCAGCGCATGGATCGCTGCATGCGTGCGATGGACGGTTATCGGCGAGGCGGTTCGGCGGCGCTGGATCTGGCCTACGTCGCTGCAGGGCGGCTGGATGCCTACTGGGAGGCAGGTTTGCAGCCCTGGGATATCGCAGCCGGATATCTGCTGGTGCAGGAGGCGGGCGGCCTGGCGACCGACATCGACGGCGCCGGTCTGGATCTGGACAGGGGCGATGTGCTGGCGGCAAATCCACACCTGCATCCGAAACTCACCCGCTTGCTGAAGGCGTAACTCCGATTTCAGGAAAATTAGGGGGCCTCTGAGTTATTCAGAGCTTCCCTGGCGTGATGAAGGCGCTTATAAATCTTGCATCTATCTGCGTTCACCCATGCCGAAAGTTAATAACCTTCGCGTTTTAGCAGCAGAAACACTGCAACACCGCCGAATACCAGGCTGGGCAGCCAGGCGGCAAAGAGCGGTGGCAGGTGATCATTGCTGGCCAGCAGATGGCCGGCATTGCCGACAATATAAAAGATGAGCCCCATAGATATGGCGATCACCAGCCCGAAAGAGGCGTGATTGTTGCGATCGCCTGCGCCAAGACATAACGCTGCAGCGAGAATCACCATCAGCAGGCAGGCGAAGGGCGCGGAGAATTTGCGTTGCATGGCGTAACGATAGGCGCCGGCGCTCAAGCCGGCCTGTTCCAGACTATGAATATAGTGGTGCAATTGAGCCACATCCATATGCCTCGGTCGTGGCAGGCCGGTGGTTTCAGGGCTGGCTGCAGAGACGATATCCATTTGGTCGAGTCGCTTAAACTGCATGCCCTCATGCTTCGACGGCGAAGTCAGATCGACATCGCGCAAATGCCAGACGCCGTTGCTGTAATGCGCCCGGGCGCTGTCGATGCGGCGAATCCAGTCGCCTTGCGCGCCGGTTTCGATCATGGTCAGGGCAAACTGCGCATGCCCCAACGGCGTCAGGCGAAAAAAACGGTGACCATCCTTTAACCACTGCACGCCCTGTCTGGCGCTCTGTTTGTGTTGAATGTTGACCTGCTCAATCGTATCGAGTCGCTGGTTGGTGATCGGCGTGATCCACTCTCCGATGCAAAAACTGATGGTTGCGGCCAGCATGGCAACGCATAACAGCGGCGTGAGCACCTTGTTGACGCCCAGCCCTGCCGCCCGCATCGCCACTACCTCCTGATGACGGGATAGCTCGATGAGATAGACGCTTGCGCCGATCAGCACAATAATGGGCATAAATTCCGAAATCATAAAAGGAATTTTCATCAGCATATATTCGAGCATGAGGCCGGATGTCAGTCCATGCCCCAGGTAACGGGCCTTGTCGAATGATTCGATGATCACATAAATGGCCAGAAGAACGGCCATCATCATCGCCGAACGGCTCAGGCAGCCGTAAAAAATCCATCTGAAAATGACAGGCATGCGGCGACTCTAATTGGCGCCGGCAGGCAGGGAAAGCGCTGTTGGCGAAGTGGTCAGAGACTCGCTTTAACGAGCGCGGAGATATGGTTCAGTAGCGATAATAAGCCGGCAGGCACGCTCTTCTGGGATAGCAGGGAGGTATAAATCACCTGATCGCCAACCACCGTTTCATGGGTGATGAGAATGCGCCCCTGTTTCAGAATGACGCCGTTGCAGATCGGTTCGCCGAAGCCGCCGCATTGCGCCATGCGACGCGTAGTTTCCATAACCATGGGTGAGTAGAGGGCAAACTCCTCGCCCTCGGGCGCATCGCCCACCTGGGAAAGCAACTCGCCCTCGCCATTGATGACGATAATGCAGAGCAGTTTGTGCGCTATCCTGAGCTGTTCAAGTTGATTCGATAAAGAAATGGCTGCCTCCCGATTAACATGAAACAAACAACGCGGTTGCATGAACTTTTTTCACTCTGTGATAATGTTTCATCTCACGGGGTGGAAAAAGTCCATGCGCGTTAGGTTAAGTCTTGCATCGCTGAAAGTATCGTCATGGATGCTGTGAAGTTCAAGCGGAAAAGTTTTGGGAAAGTTCCGGTTTGGCGAAATCAGGGCGCGATTGCAGTGACCCGATACTTCTGCAACGGCGCGGGCACATACCAGTGTTCGCTGTTATAACCGATACCGGCCGGCGCCGGTTTGACGCCGTGAATACGTTTGTGCATCACCGGTAGCGAATAGGGAGCGAACAGGAACACCATCGGCACATCTTGATAGATCTCCTCCTGCATGAGATCGTAGAGTTGTTTGCGTCGTTGACGATCAAACGTGCGGCGGGCCGCCACCAGTGCTTCATCGACTTTCGGGTTGCTGTAGGAGAGAAAGTTAAACTGGCGCGGGCCGGTCTGGGATGAGTGCCAGATGGTGTACTGATCCGGATCGGGCGATAGCGACCAGCCGAGAATAACCGCATCAAATCGTCGTTTGTTAATGAAGTTCTCAATGAAAGCAGACCACTCCACCAGCCTGATCTTGACATCAATGCCGATTTTTTTGAGCCGGTGCTGCATAATGGTGGCGGCGTCGGCGCGCTGTTTGTTGCCATTGTTGGTGAGAATAGTGAATGAAAGCGGCTTGCCGTTTTTATCGAAAATCCCGTCGCCATCGCTATCGAACCAGCCGGCTTCAGCAAGCAAGGCCCTTGATTTTTCCGGGTCGAATGGCCTCGGTTTCAGCTTGGTGTTGACCCAGAACGTGCCCGGCTTGTAGGGGGTGGCGATGGTTTCGCCCAGCCCCAACTGAACGCCGTCGAGAATTTCCTGGCGATCGATGGCATAGGCGATAGCCCTGCGCACGCGCACGTCATCGAACGGCTTGCGTTTGAGGTTGAAGCCCAGATAGGTGTAAACAAAATCGAGATATTTGTAGCGTTTGTAGTTGGCTTTCAGAACGGGCCTGGTGTTGAACAGACGTTGATACTGAATCGGCGTCAGGCCGACCGAATCGAGCCGACCGGCAGAAAGTTCGAGAAACTGGGTGGCGCGATCAGGAATGATGCGGGTGAGCCGTTCGCTGATCCATACAGGACCGTCGAAATAGTGCGGGTTGGCCCGCATGAGGATGGATTGCTGCGGTTGCCAGTCGGCCAGTTGGTAGGGGCCGATGGTGGCTTTGGGGTGTCGCGACAGGTCGGTGTGCATAATATCGACGTGGGCGAAAACATGTTGCGGCAGGATGGCCAGCGATGACCATGAGGCGAGCGCAGGAGAGAAGGGTTCGCGATAATGGACGATAAAAGTGTGCGGATCGGGGGTTTCAAA
>JALUYG010000335.1 GCA_027013105.1 Mariprofundus sp. | reverse complement strand
CTCTTTTCTACGTCCCACGCCCAGATGGCCAACGCTCACTTCGCCGATCGCCATGCCGGCCCGGAGTATCACATCACTGCCATCCGGACGCCGGATGGCCATTTTCTTTGCCGCCGCGATAATCGCAAGCGCCGCCTTGGCAGCCTGATTTTCGTGGCATTTGAGGTCAAACGGGTGGTTGAACACTGCCACCACTCTGGCTTGATCGACCCGATCCACATGCCCCCCAAAAGCGTGTATCAGCTGCTGTAGCAGCGCCAGGTAGCGATTGAGCATGCCAATCAATTGATCGCTCTGCATCTGTTCCAGGCAGGTGTCAAAACCGACCATCTCGACCGCCACAATACTGACTTCCCGCTTCAGACTGCCATCCATGCGCGCATTTCTGTCAAACTCATCGGCGACCAGGTGCGGCCGTTGGTAGCGACCATACAGATCAAATACTTTCTCGCGCTGCTCCAGTCTGGATACCATTTTGTTGAATTGATAAAACGCCTTGCCGAATTCGTTGGCTGAGCGGATCGGCAGTTGCACGGCGAAATCGCCGCCGGCCACGCGTTTGGAGGCTCTGGCCAGCAAACGCAACTGCTTCACAATGCGGCCGCTCAGCCCGTAGGTCAGCAGCATCGACAGCAGGGCAACCAACGTCGCTACTATGATCAGATGTTTTTTTATTCTCAGGTCATTGTCGCGCCACGATTTCCCTGGAAACATCACGGCGAGCGAACCCAGCCGCGTATTATTGTAAACGATACCCATGCCGTACCACCGCTTCAGCTCTGTCACCGCCGCAGGAGATGGCGGCAGCTTCGCCAATGCCTCGACAGCATCCGGAAACACCACATCGCCAAATTGCTCGGTTTGCCCGTTGCTCCAGCGTAAAAACACCGCTGCACCAGACAGATGATGTGTGAACAACCTGATCAGATGATCCACTTCAGGCCGGGATACGGCCACCATCGGCATCTTCAACTCATCCGCCAACAGAGAGATCAACAGCGTCGCCTGTTCCTGCTCACTACTCCGCCACGCCTGTTTCTCTATATCGGCAATACTGATCATCATGGCGATGGCCACCACGGCAACCAGAAATACCGTTAGCAAGCTCCAAAGCGTACGAAGCGACATACATCCTCCCAGTGACAATCCGAGTCGTTCACCCATGCGCACGGCAGCGCCGGGTGAACCAACACCTTGTAGCATATTGTTTGCCAACCACTGTTCGACAACCCGCATGCAGTTGTTGGAATCCTGTTTTGGCCGCAAATTTGCTTGAGTCTGCTTGATTGCATCTGACGTCTGACTGCGCCGGATGAATGTTTATTCAACCTTATCGGGAGCACCCTATGGACCTATCCACAATTGCAGGCATTATGGCCGGGCTTGGGCTAATCATATTGTCAATTTTCCTGTCGGCCGTTCAGCCCGGCGTATACGTCAACATGCCGGGACTGTTGATCGTCATCGGCGGCACGCTGGCAGCCACGCTGGTTAGTTTTCCGACCCATGAATTACGCAAGGTCTGGCGCGTACTGGGTAATGTTTTTCGCAACCGGGAATACTCCATCGGTGACGATATCTCCGAGATCGCCCACGCTGCCCGCCTGCGCCGGCATGGCGACCTTGCCCGCATTGAAGATCAACTGGAACGCATCGCCAACCCGTTTCTGAGAACATCCATCCAGTTGGTCATCGATAACACGCCGCCAGGTGAAATCGTCAATATTTTACAGTGGCGCATCAAACGACTTCGCGAACAGGAGCGGGCTGAGGCCCATATTTTCCATACCATGAGCATCTACGCGCCCGCCTTCGGCATGTTCGGCACGCTGGTCGGCATGGTCAATATGCTCTATGGCATGAACGGACCGGATCTGCTTAATGTCGGCCATAATATGGCCGTCGCCCTGATGACCACGCTATACGGACTGGTGCTCTCCAATCTGATCTTTAAGCCCATCGCCATCAAGGTGGAACGGCGCACTGAAAAGCGCGCCATGATCATGCGTATGATTGTCGAAGGCACGATCATGCTGGCCGGCAACCGCAGCCCGGTTTTTATCCGCGAGACCCTGAAGTCATTCTCGGCCCAGCATGATGATGAACTTCGCGGTGAAAGCAGTGAACTGACCGATGAATTGCGCCCCGCCAAAAAAGCGTCCGATCAACAACATCGTAATCTGGATGACGACTTCTGATGTCCTCACCAAGCAATCTCAGCACCGATCTCCACCCCGGCTCCGGCATGGAATCCATTCGCAGCCATATTCTGGCCGATCCTGATGAACGCCAGATCGACGATGCGCCCGCACACTCCATTACCCAGGATGGCTGGATGGTCGCCTACCTCGATTTGATGACCCTGCTACTGGCGCTGTTTATTATTATGGGAGCGATCAGCCACTCCAAAGCCGGCGTCAAAATGCAGGCCCCCTCCTCGCCGCAAAAAAAAGCCAGTCAGGGCGTCACTGTTTCTGATAACGCCACCGTTCAGCGTCAGGGACAGCGCAAAGGCATGGAAGAGAGCGTGCAACGCATCCTCGGCAGCAATGCACTGGGCGGCGTCATGGATTATAAGCTGTCGCCGGGAGAGGTGCGCCTGCAGATGCATGCCAATATGCTGTTCAACGCCGCCGATACCAGGCTAAACAAGAAAGCCATGCGCACACTAAGAAATATCGCCCACGTACTGGAACAATACAAAGGCAAGGTCGAAGTGGCGGGCCATACCGATAACACGCCGCTCAAAAAAGGACGATTCAGATCAAACTGGGAACTCTCCAGCGCCCGCGCCGCCACAGTAGTGGAAGCGCTGATCAACCTAGGCATCGCCCAGAATAGGCTGCATGCCACCGGCTATGCCGATACCCGACCAGTTGCATCCAACGCCACGCCTGAAGGACGCGCCCGTAACCGAAGGGTAGAATTTATTGTCGAGATGGGCCCGGAATTTCTTTACGAGCGCTGACGAACCCGTCCGCATTAAAAACATTTCCACCACGTAGCGGGCGGAAAAACGACACATTCGGGTTCGGTTCTGACTAACTTCTGTCTGTTCCGTGGTTCGAAATTAAAGTTATGCCGACGGCAGAGCGCTTTGCCAGGCGTCGTCCAGGTTGCTGAGACCGGAGTAAAAATGCGGTGAGAAACGGATGCCGCCGGCCCGGTGGGCGCACACCACGCCGTTCGCCATCAGCCGGCGATACAATCCGGCATGGCCATCACGATCCAGATGAAGGTGGTGAAAGGCGACAATGCCTGCATATCGACCGGGCGCCGTCGGCGTGATCAGCTCCAGTTCGGGGTTCGCCTTCACCCAGGCCATGAGCGCCTCGGCGTTTTTCAGCACGCCTGCCTCCACCTGCACCATGCCGACATCTTGTAGCAGCGACAGGCTGGCATTCAGGGCGTGAATGCCGAGCATATTCGGGCTACCCGGCTCAAAACGCCTGGCGGACGCAGCCGGCGACCATTGGTCGGCGTCGAAGTCCCCCGCCCGCTCGGCCATATGCCAGCCGTATTGCAGCAGACCCAGTGCATCGCGCGCTTTTGGCCGGGAATAAAATAGCGCCAGCCCCTCCGGCCCCAGCATCCACTTATGGCCGTCGGCCACCACGAAATCGGTCTGACACGCCTCTATGTCAAACTGTAACGCCCCCAGGCTCTGAATGGCATCGATGCAGAACAGAATCTCTTGCGCGCGACAAAATCTCCCCAGTCGGTTCAGATCCATACGCAGCCCCGTGCCATACTGCACCGAGCTGACCGTCAACAGACGGGTACGCTCATCGCACAGCGCCAGCATGGCCGCTTCCGGATCGTCACCGCTGACATCGGCCAGTCGCAACGCCACGCCTCTGGCCTGCAACGACTCCCACACCATGCGGTTGGAGGGAAACTCCTGATTGGTGGACACGATATTATCGCCTGGCCGCCACTCCAGTCCGTAGGCGATCAGCGATAACGCCTCGGAAGTGTTTTTCACCAGAGCAATATCATCGGCCGAACTCGCATTGAGCAGCCTCTGCAACCTGCCCCGGAGCTGTCGCTCACTCTTCATCCATCGCGGATAATCCGCCGCACCCTGCACCATATTTTCATCAGCAAAGGCTTTCACCGCCTCCGCTGTTCGCTGCGGCCAGACGCCGACAGCGGCATGATTCAGGTAGGTCAAATCCGGACGAAGTGGAAACTCTTGTCCCAGCCATTGCGATGAAGGCGAACAGGATGCTCCGGCGCATTGCGTCATTTAATCTGCCGGATAGGAGAGCGGGTCGGATCGTCCGAGTTCGGCGAAACCGCGACGACGGTAGAAACAGGAATCGCAGTGGCCGCAGGGTGAGCCGTCCGGCAGCGGATCGTAACAGGAACGCGTCAGGCCATAGTCCAGTCCCAGTTCCAGCCCCATGGCGATAATTTCCGATTTATTCATGGCGATCAGCGGCGCGGCGATTTGCAGCCCCCTGCCCTCGCTACCGGCCCTGGTGCCCAGCAACGCCGTCTGTACAAATGAGTCGAGAAATTCTGGGCGACAATCCGGATAGCCCGAATAATCGACCACGTTGGCGCCGATCACCAGCCGGGTCGCCTGCACAGTTTCAGCCACGGCCGCCGCCAGCGACAGAAAGATCAGATTGCGGGCCGGCACATAAGTGCTCGGAATACCACCATGTTCGGCCTCATCTTTGGGAACGGGCAGATCGGAAGTGAGCGCGGAATGGCCGATACTGCGCAAATCCACCCGAATCACCCGGTGCGCCGCCACGCCCAGCGCCGCAGATACGCTGGCCGACGCCTCCAGTTCGATGCGATGACGCTGGCCGTAATCAAAGGCGACGGTGTAGCACTGCCACTGCTGTCGCCGCACCGCCCATGCCAGCGCCGTGCTGGAGTCGAGCCCGCCGGATAATAGCACGACAGCTCTGGTCTGTTCATTGCTTTGCTTATTCATACGCCTTCAGCCTCAGCGCCCCAAATCGTTTTATGCATCTGCATCTGCATGCGCACAGGCAGATTATCCGCCAAAATCCACGCACAAAGCTCGGCAGGCGCAACCTCACTCCATGCCGGTGAGAACAACAGCGGAATTTCACCATGGCCTGGCTGAAACTGACGAATAAAATGGCGCGCCCACTCATAATCACTGCGCCCCGTCAGCACGAATTTAATCTCATCGCCCGCCCTCAGGCAGCCCAGGTTATCGATACAGTTGCGTTCAACCTCGCCACTGCCCGGCGTCTTGATATCAATAATGCGGCGCACACCGGGCGGCACATCATTCACAGCGTAGGCGCCGGCTGTCTCCAGTTGAACATGGCAACCCAGCTTCAACAACGCCGTGAGCAGTTCCGTCGTATGACGCTGCGCCAGCGGTTCGCCTCCGGTCACCAGCACCAACGGCCTGCCGGCGTCCGCCGCCCGTTGGACAATGGCATCGACAGACATGCGATGGCCGCTATCTGTCGGAATGGCGCGCGGCGTATCGCAATAGCTGCAGCGTAGCGGGCATCCCGCCAGCCGAATCAGCGTACACGGCATGCCGGCCAGCGTGCTTTCGCCCTGGATGCTGTCATAGATTTCATAAACGCGAAGATGTCGCCCGCTGGTTGAGATTGTCAGTTCACCTGTTGCTGGCCTGAACCAGCCTCTAATCTGCCCAGCGCTTCACGCGCCTGACCGGCAAGTGAAGAGTCGGGATGCTCCTGAATCAGGCGCTGATAATAGCGAGCAGCTTGTTTGAAATGCCGCCTGGCTTGAGAAATCGCCCCGAGCTTAAACAGCGCCGCCGCATGTTTGACGCTGTTGGCATAGTGATCGGCCACATATTTGAATGCGTTAAACGCCCTGTCTGTATCGTTCTGCGCGAAACGGGTTTCACCCAGCCAGTACCAGGCCTGATCGGCGTATTCGCCATCGGGATAGCTATCCAGCTGTTTATTGAATGCATTCGCAGCCTCATCATAACGGCCGCTTTTCAGCGCCAGATAGGCGGATGTATAGGCATTTTTCTCAGCTTCAGCGACAGCAGCCCTGTTCACTTCGGGCGCAGCCGCAGCCGGCTTAGCCGGGATAGGCAACGGTTTCACAGGCGTCGTTCGCTGTTGGGAAAGATGTTTCGCCGTTTTTTGGGGAGCGGAACGCACCGGCTGCTTTTTGGCTATCGGCGATGGCCGACGTCTGGCATGGGAAAGGCGACTGGAGATCGCCTTCAGTTCAGCCTGCTGCTTCTGGTTCTCTCTCTCAAGCGCTTCGATTCTACCTTCCAGTTCGGCCAGTTTACCGGCCTGCTGTTGCTGCGCCAACTCATCTTTGACTTGCTGGTCGCGCAGTTGCTGGATTGATGCATGCATCTGCTGTTTGTCCTGAGCCCATACCTGGGCCAGATTGACTTTCTTATTATCGCTGGCGCATGCATTCAACATCAGAGCGCAAAAGCAAGCGACGGCCACCGGATACACCAGCGGCCGCCTCTCTGCCTGCATGAGATTGTGTTTAGCGGATGACAATGTCACCGCGACGATTCTGCGCCCAGCAAGCTTCTCCGGAACCACGGCAGACCGGACGCTCTTCACCGAACGACACCGTATCAATACGGCCGGCGCTGACGCCGCGAGAACTCAGGTAATCACGAACACTGTCGGCGCGACGCTGGCCCAGTGCCAGGTTATATTCGCGGCTGCCGCGTTCATCACAATTGCCTTCGATGGTAATATTGACACTGCTATTGGCGTTCAGCCATGCAGCATACCCATCCAGCGTGGCTCGGGCTGCAGCATCCAGATCGGAGCGATCAAAAGCAAAGTAGACGGCATTTGAAGACGGTTTCTCAACAGCGCCCGTTGTCACCGGCGAGACTGTTTGGTGATGCGAAGTTGTGACCGGTTTGGAAGATGTATCCGGCGTCACCTCAACTTTCTTGGCGCAGCCGGCGAACAGCATCGCTGCCGATGCGATAGCCACCAGAGTTATTTTTGTTGATCGAGTTGGTTGCATTGTTGCCTCCCTTGTAAAATGTGTAATGCAAGTCGCATAGTGACAGTTGTATTTCGCCAGTCAACCTTGATAACTTCGCAAGAGATCATCGGAGCCTTCATGAATC
>JALUYG010000334.1 GCA_027013105.1 Mariprofundus sp. | reverse complement strand
GGACACTGTAATTGTCGTGTCGCACAATACTTTCCATGTGGATCTTGACAGATTGTAATCGTTCGGATACTTTCTTCATTTATGTATACGGTTAAAACTCTTCCGGAATTTGATGCTTGGCTCGATGGGTTAAAAGACCGTATTACACGACTTCGTTTGAGTCGGCGCCTTGATAAGGCTCAACGCGGTATCCTTGGCGACGTTAAGTCAGTAGGAGATGGGCTCTTTGAGATGAGGGAGTTTTTTGGGCCTGGTTGGCGAATGTATTATGTCAAACGGGGTGAGGCTTTGATTATCATGCTAGGGGGTGGCAGCAAAGGTTCTCAGGAATCTGATATTGCCACGGCCCAGCAGCGTATGGCTTTGTTGGAGGATTAACATGACCAGAAAAACCTATATTGCCGATCTATCGGATTTTGACATGGCCCGGCAACTTAAAAGTGATGAAGATATCGCGGCTTATGTAACTATGGTTATTGAAGAAGGTGATGCTGCGGAGCTTGCACATGCACTGGGGGTTGCGGCCAAAGCTCGCGGCATGCGTGATATAGCCCAGGCCACAGGGCTAAGCAGAGAAGCTCTTTACAAGGCTTTGAAACCAAATGCAAAGCCACGCTTTGACACTATAAATCGGGTATGCACTGCCCTCGGCGTTCAGTTAATTGCAAAGCCTATTCACTCTCATTGAGTATGCGGGGTCGATGGCCAGGTCTGTTAATGTGGCATCTCAGGGGCCGGGGTAGAAGTGAGAGGCGTGAGATGCGATGCTGGGTTGGCTTTTGGGCACGGAGGAGTCGTTATGATCAATGCAATGCAGGAAGTGAGAACTTTGGTCAATCACTTGCCGGATAGTGCTGCAACGCGCTTACGACCTTGTCAGGCAAAATAAAGGTAGCCCCGGCATGGATGGGGAAACCTTTGATAGCATAGCATAGTGGCAGGATTGGGAAGAACGGCTTATTTACAAGCCTCGATGATGCCTTCCAATGCAACCAGAGAGCCCTGCGGATGATTTCTCAGAGCCGTAGAGTACGCAAAGGAAAACAAAACAGATCAAGGCTTGCTGGCGCGCCCGGTATCTGAATTGGCTAGTCGGCATCAATTAGGCTATACTGCGGCTGCACCGAAACGGTGCAAGGGAGAGGCCTGTGGTTGGATATGGCTTGATGCTGATGACAGCATTGATGGTGACGCTGCTGGCGATGCCGCTGGCGACCAGGCTGGGCTATCTGGCAGGTATGGTGGATCAACCGGATGTCCGCAAGGTGCATACAGCAGTGATGCCGAGATCGGGCGGCATTGCCATTGCGTTGGGCGTCTGTTTTACAATTCTGAGTTTTGATTTTTCCGATCGCAACATCCAGGCCATGATGCTTGGCGCCCTGATCATGATTGTCACGGGGGTGATGATCTGTGGCATATTCGTCCGTGGCAGAAGTTTGTCGGGGAAATTCTGGCGGCCATCGCATTTGTCTGGTGGAGCGGCGTCTCGCTGCATACGCTGGGAAATCTGATTGGTGCAGGCCCGATTCAGACCGGCAGTTTTGCGCCGGTAGTGACTGTTATCGGCATTGTCGGGGTGGTCAATGCCCTGAACCTGTCCGACGGGCTCGATGGCCTTGCCGGCGGCCTGAGCGCCATTGCATGCCTATTTATGGGCTTCTTTGCCTATGTCAGCCAGCAATGGAGTTGCCTGGCTATGATTGTGGTGATGTTCGGCAGCCTGTTGGGATTCCTCTATTATAACGCCCATCCGGCCCGGGTGTTTATGGGGGACTCAGGTAGTTTGCTGTTGGGTTATCTTCTTTCCACAGTTGCGGTGCTGCTGGCAGGCAGTGCGGAGCAAGCGGTTGCGCCGATCAGCATGGCGCTGGTGCTGGCGCTACCGATTATCGATACGTTGCTGGTGATGACGCGCAGGGTCGTGCTGGGATATAGCCCGTTTTCTCCGGACAAAACGCACCTGCATCATCGCCTGATACACCTTGGCGTACCGCACGGCGCGGTCGTTTCCATACTTTATGTCGCCATGGGGATGTTCGGTTTTGTGGCCGTACTAGTACGGTTCCAGCCGGAGTGGCTGCAGTTTGCCGCAGGGCTTGCCATGGCGCTGCTGATCTATGGCGCAGTGGTTGGATTAAACCGTGCAGGCTATCGCTGGCAGGGCGCTACTGATGCCGCCGCCGGTGTTTCGAACCACCATCATGCTCCACTGTTTCAGATGTTAACGGCATGGTCCGGGCGCAGTATTACATGGGTAACCTGGTTGATTCCGCTGCTCCTGCTGGCACCGGTATTCCTGCTGGATGCCTTGCCCGTGAAGATTGAGTGGCTGCTTGTGCTCAGCGTCGGCGGCCTGTTGGCGCTCTATCCGATTCGCACCTCGGAAGACAGGTTGGGCGTGGTGCATGGGCTGCTTTACTGGTGCGTATTCCTGCTGCTGGCCATATTCTCCTGTTATGGCAATGAGATGGTGCATCTCTGCATGGCTGCGTTTGCAATGCTCATTGCCGCCTGGGTGAGCGTGAAGCTGGTATTCAAACGTAACCGGCGGGTATTTTTAACATCGGGGTTTGAAGTGCTGGTGATTTTTATCTCATGGTTGCTGCCGAGCCTGTTTATGGATGCAGCCTACCTGGCCGAAGATAGCCGGCAGCGGTTAACCATTGCCTGCCTGGAATCGCTGCCCTTGTTGCTGGCCATGAAAATCATTATCCGGCGTCAGCCAAGGCGAAATCGCACCTTGATGCTCACTCTGTCCGCTATTCTGCTTCTTGTGGCGGCTATAGGCGTAAATTAGGTGTTAATGCGCTGGTTTGGCGGCCTGTCCGGTTTGATCCGAACCGAACCAGTCGTTCGGCAGGCTGAACAGATGTTCGATCAAACCTTTTGAGGCCAGACCCGCCTGCTCCGGGCTGACCGCCTCGACCTTGGCATCGGTGAACGGGCCGTGCATATGATACACCTTGCGCATCAGGCTGTGCGAAGCGCCGCCCAGTATATCGCGCAGCAGCGGGATTTTGGCCAGAATGGCATCGAGATTTTGCAGCGGTTTGACAATCAGATAGAGATCGATCATCGCTCTGGCAATATCCATGTCGCCATGACCGACCAGATCAAAGGCCGATGATCGCATGGCGACATTGCGGATGCGGATATCCTGATTCTGCATGATCGCCTCCATCTGCAGCCGTTCATACATGATGCCGGGGCCGGACAGATCCTTGCGTTGGCCCAGCAGCAGGGCGGGCAGCCGGGAGAGATTGATGGCGGAGAGCAGCGTGGTCAGGGTGCCGCCTTCAAGAATGCGGCCATGATCCACGCGTAGCCTGAGGCGACCGTCCAGCCCCTGCCACCACGGCTGCTCCCGCAGCATCACGCCCTGACCGGAAAAGAGGATATGGCTTTTGCCGCCGGTGAAGCGCGCAGACAACCCTGAGATATTCATCAGGTAGCCGAAATCGCCGCTCAGCTCAGCGAATCCTTGCCAGCGCATGCCGCCGGCAGACTGCGGCGTCAGCGTCGCCGACATGGTCAGGTGCTGTTTTTCCAGATTGGCGTCGAGCCTGCGCAACTCCACCCGCCCCTGTCCCGGCAAGGTGAATCGGGCGTCCACATCCATGATATCGAGTTGCGCGGTATGAATCTGCGCCGCTTCCAGAATACCGACGCTGCCCTTATCGGATGACATATTGATATGCACGCCGCTCATGCGGGCGTCATCCCAGTCCAGTTGCCTGATATCGGCGCGCAACAGCCAGCTCTTGTTCAATATCTGATCGGGATGGTCGACGCGCTTTGGCAACGCATTGCGATTCAGGTAGCGCGCCCGGGCGTGAATCTTCCACGGGCTGGAATTGTCGAATGGCAGATCAATGCCCAGCGAGCCGCTGAATGACGGGGTATGCACTCCATTGAGTTGCGCTTTCAGGCCATTTTTATTGATGCTGAGGCTGCCTTCATACAGCTTGATCTTGTTGCCATGGCTGGCCAGTTTGTCGAGGTGGATGGTGGGCGTGGCCGCCTGCATATCGAGTGCGCCCTGATAGCGCAGAACCAGCGGATCGCCGGCTTTTTTGCTGGAGCCGAGCAGTTGCTGCCAACTGGCGTCTTTCATGTCCAGCAGGCCATGCCATTTGCCGTCAAAAATCAGGCTGCTGCTGATGCTGCCATCGGCATGCGACAGCGGCAGCTGGAAATGGGCGGCGAGCGGCGCGAGCCGGGCTGTTCCGGTCGCATTGAGCGCAGTAATGGCCCATGTTTGATCTTCGGCCTGCGCCTGCAACGACAAGGTGGCCTGCATGAGCCTGTTCTTGATATGCATGGATTTGAGCCTGAGCCCGGTCTGCTGATCCCATTGCACTTCGCCGCCGGATAGCTGCATGTCGAGCCCCAGCAGGGAGACCAGCCAGTCGCCGTCCGGATGCAGTGTGACGCGGGCCTGCTTCGGCGCTGCTGCGCCTGCATGCCAAAGCAGTTCAAATGTGCTGCGGGCCTTGGCCTGCTTCCATTTCCAGTTGGGAATGGCTGTCGGGCCGAGCCATTGCAACAGGCGCTCGACATCAGTGGATGCAGCGCCTGAGAACTGCATGATCAGCGTATCCCACGGGATCGAGAGCTTGCCGGTAAAGCGGCCCAACTGGCGGGGCAATGCCGCATCGAGAAAATCTGCGCGCAGTTCATCCTGATTCAAATCCACCCGCACCCGGCTGTGACTGATCGCGTCATCGGATGCGCCCAGTGCAAAATCGGCATCATCCAGTTGCGCCTGCAGGCGGTAGCGCATGGCGTGCAGGGCGTCCGCGCCCGGCCAGCGCTGCAGCGGGTCGGGCCAGGCCAGCGCCATTTCCGCCTGCAACTGGCTGGCGATGCCATGGTGCATGCGTGAAAGCCAGCGTCGCCACGCATCATCGCCAAACGGCCGCAACCACGACCAGATCATCGCCATACGCAATTGCGCAGATTCCCCGCGCAGCTTCAGTACGCCATCCTGCCAGCGCCCATGTGCGGTGATTTGACTCTCGCCCAGAGACCAGCTCAGCTTGTTGATATCGATCTGTTTGAGTTGCTCCCTGCCCTGCAATGATACGGTTGAGAGCGACATCTGTGCATTCAGCCTGTTCAGGCGCAGCGCGCTGTTGCTGTCGGGCATGATGACGAGCGGCTCATCCGACTGCGTGGAAACATGGAGATTCCAGCGATGTGTCGATGGGCGATGCAGCTCGATTTTCACTTCCGGATCGCCGCGCAGTTGCCGCGACAGGCTCTCGGGCAACCAGTTCGTATGCTGGCAATAGAGCTTCAGGCTTTGGGGATAGCCGTCATCGCTGAGCTGCGCTTCAGCACGCAGGGAGGGCGAAGTCGCCCGCAGCTTGCGGGCGGCGCTATCGAGGCTGAGCGACAGTGATGCCATATCGCCACGCCAGTCGCCATAGCGCCACTTCAGATGAACATTCTCCAGCATCAGCTGGTTGGCCAACGCCGGCATGTCGGCTGCACTGATCTGCAGCGATAGCGTTCCCTGTTGCAACCGAATGCGATCAGGCGCGATGTCGCCGCCAAGCAGGCCGATCAGAGGAATACGCACGGCGGCGGCGCCATCGTGGAAGGCGAGCGTGTGATCCGCACTGGTAAAATCGAGCCGATCCGCCTGCAGCCATAAAAAACCGGCCCAATGCCAGGACAGGCGGCCGAGGTGCAGCTCTTTTAACTGCAGGCTCTGCCGGATATAGCTTTCAAATGCCGGTTTGAGCGTTTGCAGGCTGGGCGATTGCCACCATGCCCAGATGGCAAACAGCGTGATGAAAAAGATGAGCAGAAGGAAGACGCGCCGGCAAGATGCCAGCGCGCGCTTCAGAGTGCTGCCGGCTCGGGCAGGCGGCTCGGGCCGGTTCAGTCCTGATCCTTCGCCTTGAGTTTGGCGATCTGCTCTTCCAGCGTCTTCACCAGATGTTCATAGCCGCCATCTTCAAGGGTGGATTTGAAATCCTGATAAAAGGTGCGCACCATGCTGGTGCCTTCAATGCGGATATCATAGACCTGCCAGCCGCTGTCGGTCTGGTGCAGCCGGTACTCCACCGGTGTTTTGCGCGAGCCGTCGATGACTGTCGATTTCACCCGCGCCTTGTGTTTTTTGATTTGCGCATCGGCAAACACCACTTTCTGACCCTTGTATTCGCTCAGGCGATTGCCGTATGAGCGCTCCAGCAGGTCGCGGTAGAGTTGGGTGAAGTGCGCGCGTTCGGTTTCATCGAGCTTTTTCCATGGTCGCCCAAGACTGCGGCGGGCCATGGCCCGATAATCGAAGCGGCCTTCTACGATCTGCCGGATGGCTTCGCGATCACTGGCCGAGATCCTGCTTTTGTCCTTGCGTTGTTCCAGCACATGAATCATCTGATTGACCGTGTTTTCGATCACTGCGCGCGGCCCCGCTTCAGCGGCCCATGCGGATGGCGTGAGCAATGGGGCAGAGAACAGGATGATTGCAATGGCGGCAATTCGGTGGAAAATTTTCATCATCAACTCCTTGGTTTCAATGCGGCTATCGTAGCATCTGCATGGCGGGGTTCGAGGCGGAATAATTGCTCCTGGCGGCGTCGCCAACAACCCGCGCATTGCATGTTACTCCTTGCCCTTGAAAATATACTTGCTGATCAGATCTTCGATATTGATGGCCGATTCGGTCTCCTCGATTTCACTGCCCGGATCGAGATAGGTGTCGTCAGAGCCCTGGGTGATGCGGATATAGCGGTCTCCAATGATGCCCTTGGTGCGTACGGAGGCGAATGAATCATCGGCAATTTTGACGCCGTCATGAATGCGGAAAATCATGGTGGCATGGTCATTGTCGGTCAATGTGACCCGGTCCACGCGGCCGATAATGACGCCGGCCATCATGATATCGCTGCCTTTGCGCACGCCGCCGGCATCGTCAAAATCGGCGCTCAGCGTATAACCGGACTGGCCCAGCCCGCCCACCTGACCGAGCTTCAGCGCCATCCAGCCGATGGCCAGCAGCCCCAGGAAGACGAAAACGCCCACGCTCATTTCAGTACGTCGATACGGTTGCATGTGAAACTCCTTACAGGAAAAACGAGGTTAGAATATAATCGATAATCAGCACCGTGACAGAAGCCGCCACCACGGCCTGCGTGGTGGCGCGCGCCACCCCCTCCGTGGTAGGCTCCGAACG
Source organism: Mariprofundus sp. (assembly GCA_027013105.1). Lineage (GTDB taxonomy): Bacteria > Pseudomonadota > Zetaproteobacteria > Mariprofundales > Mariprofundaceae > Mariprofundus. Next base: position 26 of record JALUYG010000334.1, on the reverse strand, counting down.
GTAACCCATATAGGTGCAGATCATGC
>JALUYG010000333.1 GCA_027013105.1 Mariprofundus sp. | reverse complement strand
ATTGACGCCGTAGACGATATTGAGTGCGCCCTCGACAGGCGCGGCGACGATCACCTTTTTGACGCCCTGATCGAAGTATGCCCGCAACTGCTCGATTTTGCGGAACTTGCCGGTCGATTCGATGACGATATCGCAGTCCGACCAGTCGGTATCGGAGATGCTCCGGTTCGAGGAGTAGGCGAGCGCCTGCCCGTCCACGTGCATGCTATTTTCACTGCCACTGCAATCGTGTCCCCAGCGGCCATGCACCGAATCGAATTCGAGCAGATGCGCCGAGCCTGCGCTATCGGCGGCTATCTCGTTGATCTGCGCGATTTCAAATGCATCTGAGCCCCAGCCGGCCCGAAAGCCCAGCCTGCCCATGCGGCCGAAGCCATTGATACCGATCCTGATTGTCATTTTCTCCCCTCCAAGATATCCAATCCGGCATAGCCGGAGTCAATAAGAAAAACCTAAAATTGAGCTACTGATTTCACGAATTCACACCAATTAAAACCTTCAATATTGCCTTTCAATTGTGTGTGCTCATGTCATTCGCGGCCGGGATTTTGAATGGTTTGGCTCTCGCTGTTCGTACCACTGTTTTGAACGATTGACGATTGCCACCACCGACAGCATCACCGGCACTTCCACCAGTACGCCGACGACAGTGGCCAGCGCCGCGCCCGATTCAAAGCCGAACAGGGCGATGGCGGCCGCTACCGCCAGCTCAAAGAAATTGGAGGCGCCGATCAGCGCCGAGGGGCCGGCTACGCAGTGGGCCACGCCGAGTTTTCGGTTGAGCCAGTAGGCCAGCATGGCATTAAAATAAACCTGAATGGTGATTGGAATGGCCAGCAGCAGAATCACCAGTGGCTGTTTCAGAATCTGCTCGCCCTGAAACCCGAACAGCAGCACGACCGTGAGCAGCAGCGCCGCCATTGAAACCGGATCCATCATGTGCAGCACCGCATCGAGTGTGTGACGGGCCTGCAGTCGCCTGCGGCCGACATAGGCGACAGCCACCGGAATCACGATGTAGAGCAGCACCGACAGAAACAGGGTGTTCCATGGCACGCTGATCGAGGCGACGCCGAGCAACAGGCCGACAATCGGTGCGAAGGCGAAGATCATGATCACATCGTTCAGCGCAACTTGAGATAGCGTAAACTGCGGATTCCCGTCCACCAACCGCGACCAGACAAACACCATCGCCGTACACGGCGCTGCCGCCAGCAGAATCAGTCCGGCGATATATGCAGGGATTTGATCGGCATTGAGCAGGGGGGAGAACAGGTGGCCAAGAAACAGCCAGCCCAGCAGCGCCATGGAGAATGGTTTGATGAGCCAGTTGATGGCCAGTGTCACGCCGATGCCATTGCGGTGACGCCACACTTCATGCAGCGATGAATAATCGATCTTCAGCAGCATGGGCAGAATCATCGCCCAGATTAACACGGCGACCGGCAGGTTGATCTCTGCCACCTTCATATCGCCCAGCAGATGAAAAGCGTCAGGAAACAGCGAGCCCAGCCCGATGCCGGCCACGATGCAGAGCAACACCCATAGTGTCAGGTAGCGTGCAAACAGACCCATCGCTTTTTTGTTGGCTGAAGACATATGCACCTCCGATTAAAACGAATTATATCCGGATATCCGGATATAAGCAATCATGACATCGTCAGTCAACCTGTCAGGGAAGTTGTCCGGAGCAATTACCGGAAAAGTTGACTTTTGAAGTATGTTCATGTGACATGTCACATGACATTTGTCATCAGGAGTAGGACATGGGCGCAGAGCATGATTGTCGCGAATTTTCCAGAGTAGATACGCCGGTCAGGGTTGAAATTGACAGGCCCGGCCAGCCCTTATTCAGGGCGGTCGCCCATGATGTCAGCATGAATGGCTTGCGGGTCAACTCTTCCGAACTGTTTGATGCCGATGTGCGATGTGATGTGAAGATGATCCTCGGAGATGATGCGAATGAAGGTGAATCTGTGGTGATTGAAGCCCACGGTTGCGCGGTTCGCTCTGATGGGTCGTGCGTTGCGATTCACTTTGATGATCTGGAACTGGAAGGGTATGAGCACCTGAAAAGGTTGATTATGCATCACGCAGAGGAGATCGACCGGATTGAACGCGAGTTTGATGAACATATAGGCTTGCATCGCAAGAATGGCTGAGCCCGTCGATGATCAACCGCCAGTCAGCAGAAATTTCCTTATTGTCTTTATTTTTTATGGTCTAATATCTGAGTCGGGGTGAAATGTCGCCCAGGCGAACCAGTAGAGGCGGGTAACCGGTAGCAGTCTGTTCGAATCGATATCACGGATTTGCACGCCTTCACCGTGGATTGTGATGCCCAGATGATGGCCCCGCCAGCGAAATCGGTGCGAACCGGCTTGTTTGAGTGCATCCAGCGGCCAGGCGATATGGTGCTTGCCGATGCTCAGGCCGACGACCCATGTTTTGGCTGGAAGGCGCTTGTCGAGGTGGTTAATCGGAAAATAGGTGGAGGCCGTTTTTTCATAACCTGCATAGGGATTGCGACTGTAATCTCGCTGGTAGCCGGTGTGGCGCGATAATACATCGGTATGCGGATGGGCTCTTTTCCAGTCGGCCCAGCTGCTGTGCTCAATGGGGAGAAGTTGCAGTTTTTCACCCGTGCGTGGTCCGGCGACGGCCTGCATCATCAATTGCGACCAGAGGCTTTCACTCTTTTTATCATAAAGCAGCACATCAGATTGATAGAGCATGCCGGATACGCCGAAACGGTCGCTGTTTCCAACTTCGGGTATGTCAGCGCCGGAATGCCGTCTTTGGGTGGCCCGCCGGGTAGAATCTGATCGGCCGGGATCAATGATGGCGACAGGGCGAAGCCGGAGAGCAGCAGCCAGGAAATTGTCAGCTGTAAGGGTGTTTGCATCGAAATGGCGCGCATATCATGTTGTCCAAATTGGTTTCTGTTGCTTACAGCAGTTTATCGACAAATTTTCGGAGCTGCTGCATGTGCAGAGGAATTGAGGAATTGATTGAAAAAAATGATGAACTGGCGATGATGCAATCATGGTTGCGAAAAATGGCACAGTCGGCCCGAATGCACTGCTACGCGCGGTGGATCGGCTGTTCTGCTGCGGCTGGCACCGTCTGCCCCGGCAGCAGGCGCGCTTGCCGGACGGGCCGCTGATTCTGGTCGGCAACCATATTTGCGGCCTCGATCCGTTACTGATTCAGGCTGCTGTGAACCGACCATTGTCATTTATGATGTCGAGAGAGTACTACCAGAATATGTGGTATGCGCGCTGGGGATTCGATCTGGTAGGTGCGATTGCTGTCAATCCCGGCGGCGCCAACAGGCAGGCGCTACGTCAGGCGCTCGATGTGGTGCGAGGCGGCAATGCGCTGTGTATTTTTCCGGAAGGGGCGGCCAATCCGCCGATTCCACTGCACCGTATTCTACCCGGCGCCGCCCTGATTGCGCGAGAAACGGGGGCGCCGATGGTTCCGTTTCGGGTGTCCGGCGTCTGGCCGTTCGATCATGTGCATTTGTGGCGCTCGTTTTATCGACGCAGCCGCGCCAGCGTGGTGGTGGGCGAGGCTATTGATCTGCCACCTGCCGGTGCGGGCAGAGGGCAGTTGCAGGATGATAGCAAATTGATTCGCCATGCCATTCGAAAGCTTGGAAAATCCGAACGCCGGTCGGATAAGGAGATGTGATATGCAGAGCGCGAGATTAAGCCGGTCCATTCTGATCCAGTTGCTGTTGGCGTCCTTGCTGCTGATTGTGGCGGGCATCTACTTTTCCGACACCCTCGCCATGATCTATCTGTCCAATCAACAGACATCGGTCGGCTACGCCCTGAACGGGTTGATTTTTACGCTGTTTTTTATAGCGCTGATCCGAATTCTGCTGTTGCTGTTTTTCTACAACCGGGAAGAGCTGGCTCTGGCCCGGTTTCAAGGCAATCTGGCGGCTAATCAGGGGGCTTTACTGGAAGGCGTTGCAGCCTCAACGATGATTGCCGTGCGTGTGAATACGCTGGAGGGCATGCGCCTGCAGCATGCGCCGGTGCAGCATCAGGCGCTGGCGGCCACGCTGCTGGCCAGTGAAAGCACGCGCACCGGGCTGATTCGTTTTATTCATAATATCCTGATTCTCTGCGGCGTGCTCGGTACGATTGTATCGCTCTCTATCGCGCTGTTCGGCGCCTCCAGTTTGCTCGATGAGGTGGTTTCATCCAGCGGCATGGGCATGGTGATTCACGGCATGTCCACGGCGCTGTCGACCACCATGAGCGCCATCGTCTGCTACCTGTTTTTGAGCTATTTTTTCTTCGCCGTCCAGAATCTGCAAACGGCGCTATTGGGGCGTATTGAGGAGATTACGGCGACCCGGCTGTTGCCGATGTATCAGATGACGGAAGAGGCGATCACGCAACATGCGCTGGATCTGGTGCGCGAGGCGCATCTGCTGGTGCAGTCGCTACATGATAAAATTGATGCGTTTGATCCCGACTCGATTCGGCAGGAGATGGAGCAATACAGAGCGCAGGCGCAGGCGCAGCATGAAGCGGCCCAGACGCAGTTGCGGGAATTATCGGCCACGCTGAAAGACGGCTTCAGACTGCCTGGAGCCTGATCGCATGGCCTACGGATTTGTCGATCTGCGCCTGAATCAGAGAGGGGGCGGCGAAGAAGGTTTCTGGCCATCATTCACCGATATCATGACAGTGATTGTGATGATCTTCCTTCTGGCGATGCTCACGCTGCTGTTAAAAAACATGGATCTGGTTCATCAGCTTCGCGCATCGCTTGCTGCGGAGCGGGCCGCCACCATGCAGGCCCAATCGACCACCCATATTAATACCGAACTGAATATGCGGCTCAAACGACTGGAAGAAGAGGCCGCGATGTTGCGGATGCGGTTGATGAATCTCGGTGAGGAACAGAGCCGTACGCTGGCCGAGCTGCATGAGAGCGAGCAGCAGAATATGCAACTGAAGCAAACGCTTTCCACCATCACCCGGGCGCGCGATGTGGCGCTGGCCGAAAAACAGGCGATTGAGCAGAAGCAGGCGGATTTGGCGGCGGCGCTGGCGCTACGCACCAGGGAGTTGGCTGAGCAGCAGAAGCAGTATCAGTTGAAGATTGAAGCGTTTGGAAAACTGAAAAGCAGCAGCGAGGCGCAACTGGCGCGGTTGAAACGACTGGAGACGGCCTACGCCAATCTGGAGACAAAATACAATCGCCTGATTCGTCCGGCCCGCTCACCATTGGGCAAGGTGGTGGTGCTGGTGCGTTACCGCAAGGTGGCGGGAACACTGCATATCGAAATCAAGGGGCCGAAGGATCGCGATTATCAGCCAGTTGGCGGCGCCGAACTGCACAAGCGGCTTGCGCGCCTGCAGCAGAAACACGGCAAGAAACTTTATGTGCGTATTATCTTTCCTGATGATAGCGGGCTTTCCTATAGTGAAGCATGGAATCTGACCGAATCGCTGCTGCGGCTGTATGATTACTACTATCAGGAGTGAAGTTGCTGAATTACTCAGGCTGCCTTGTTAGCATTGCTGCATGTACGATACTTTCGATGAGGATTATGAACGATTTGAGAATGCGCCACGGCTGAATAAAAGCCAGCAAAAGCGTGAGATTCAGGCGCTGATGCAGTTGGGCAAGCAGTTGGCGGCGCTGGATGCTGTTGCGCTTGGCAAGATGGACCTTCCTGATGCGCTGTTTCGGGCTTTGTTGGATGTGCAGGCGATGAAACACGGGGCGCAAAAACGGCAGTTCAAACTTATCTGTAAAATGTTGCGTCAGATCAATACGGATTCGTTGCAGGAGACGATCACCGAACTGGCGGATAAAAAGGCCGATCTGGATAAAAATTTTCATCGCACCGAGCGCTGGCGTGATCGCTTGTTGACCGAGGGGCAAACGGCGATCACCGAATTTATGAATGCCTATCCTCAGGCCGATGTCGGCCAGATTCGCCAGTTGACGCGTAATGCCGGCAAGGAGGCGCTGCAGAACCGGCCGCCCAGATCATCCCGCGCGCTGTTCAAACTGTTGCGGGAGATTATTAGCAAGTGAATATTTTTCAGCGCAGCTATCGGGCGAATCGGTGGTGAGCTGACAGCTACAGGTAGCTTTTGACTTTTGCGCTCCATGAGCTGTTGGGGTAATTATGCCTGAGCAGTATGGCGGTTTCATGCGCATCTTTTTTCATGCCCATTTTATCGTAGGCGGCAGCCAGATAATAGAGCGATGGTTCAATCGACGGCGTGGTCTGATAGAGGCGCACCACCTGTTGAAAGCGGTTGGCGGCGGCGATATAGCGATCTTTGTCGTAATAGAATTTTCCGACTGTCAGCTCGTGCTTGGCCAGCGTGTTGTAGAGCGCCTGCAAACGGCTTCGGCCATCTTTGGCGTAGTCGCTGTCCGGGTGGTCTTTGAGCAGACGTTTGAATGCTTCAATGGAAAGACGATTCATGGTGGCGTCTTTTTCAGCCGGAGAACGCTGTTTATACAGGCTCATTGCATGCATGTATTTGGCGTAGTCGACATTGGGATGTCTGGGGTGGCGATCGATGAATCGCTTGCTCAGCGTTTCGGACAATACAAATTCATCATCCTTGTAGGCGGCGAAGATGCGTAGCAACTCGGCCTGGATGGCATATTTGCTGTAGGGATAGTTGGCGCCGAATTTCTCCAGACTAACCGCGACCTCAGCATAATGTCCTTTGTTCATGCGGTCTTTGGCCTCTTCATAGGCGCGCTGGGCGTCGCTCTTGAATGCTTTATCATGGCTGGCGGCGCAACTGCTCAGCAGAGCCAGCAGGATTGAGCACAGAACTGTTTTGGTCAGAAAATTGATCATGTGCGAAGCTTACGTGCTGGACGGGATGGCGACAATGGCAAGGTGGCGTCCGGTCGCGCCGCGATCGCGTCGGAATGAGAAAAAACGGCTGTGATCGCATGCCGTACAGGCGACATCGATCTCGATATGGGTGTCGTCAATGCCCGCATTGGCCAGTTGCAATCGGTTGATTTCGTGCAGGTCGGCGAAAATGCCCGATGGCGTGGTTGCGATATGCGTTGCGGCGCCGGCGCAGCAATGGTGCAGGGTTGCAGCCGTATCTGCGCCGATGGCGAAGCAGCATGGCCCGATGCAGGGGCCGAGCCATGCCAGCAGGTGTTCAGGTTTTGCACCGTATTGAATCATGGCGTTGACGGCGCGCCGTGCAATGTTGCCGGCCGTGCCGCGCCAGCCGGCATGTACAGCGGCAATGACGCCGGCCTTCGGGTCGGCCAGCAATATCGGCAGGCAGTCGGCCGTGCGCACGGCGAGCGCCA
>JALUYG010000332.1 GCA_027013105.1 Mariprofundus sp. | reverse complement strand
AGATGGTGATGCCTGGCGATAACATCTCGATGGATGTTGAACTGATCACGCCAATCGCTATGGACAAGGAACTGCGCTTCGCGATTCGCGAAGGCGGTCGCACGGTCGGCGCTGGCGTCGTTACCGACATTAGTAAGTAAGATAGGGGGCCGTACGTGGCAACTCAAACTATTCGTATTCGTCTGAAAGCTTTCGATCACCGTATTCTCGACAAGAGCGCGGCTGATATCGTGGCTACAGCAAAACGCACCGGCGCTGAAGTGCGCGGACCGATTCCGATTCCAACCCGGATTCGCAAGTTCTGCGTCATTAAATCGCCGCATAAATACAAGGACTCTCGTGAACAGTTCGAGATCCGTACGCACAAGCGTTTGCTGGACATCGACCAACCGACTCCACAGACGGTGGACGCGCTGATGAAGCTCGACCTGCCGTCCGGCGTGGATGTCGAGATCAAGCTGTAACGGGAGAAGACCATGAGTGTTGGATTGATCGCCCGTAAAGCGGGCATGACTCAGATTTTTACAGAGGACGGCGATGCCGTTGCTGTCACTGTTCTGAATGTGGAACCGTGCACAGTGATTGCACGCAGAAGCAGTGATAAAGACGGCTATGACGCTGTTCAGGTCGGTTATGGCAAGCCTAAACGCCATATTTCGCGCGCCATGCAGGGTCACTTTGCCAAACAGGGGCAGGATGTGACTGCAGGACTGAAAGAGTTTCGCGTTGATGCAGATGCAGAGATTGAACTCGGTCAGCAGCTTGACGCCACGCTGTTTGAAGCGGGCCAGAAGATCGACGTGTCCGGAACATCCAAGGGTCGCGGTTTTGCCGGCGTCATGAAACGTTATGACTTTGGCGGCGGTCGCGCCACGCATGGCGCTGAAAAAGTGCATCGTCAGATGGGCTCAACAGGCCAGTGTCAGTGGCCGGGGCGCGTATTCCCGGGCAAGAAAATGCCTGGTCATTACGGCAACGAGCGCGTCACCACCCAGAATCTGGAAGTGATTCGTATTGATGCGGAACAGAATCGCATTCTGGTCAGGGGCGCTGTGCCCGGCTCACGCAACGGGCTGGTAGAGCTGCGTCCGGCTGTGAAGGGAGCGTAAGATGTCATCGATTGCTATTGTAGATCAGAATAACAACGAGGTTGGCAAACGCGATCTGAATCCGGCTGTGTTCGGACTGGATGCGGATGCGGGCTTCGTGCATCGCGTCTATGCTTCGCTGGCGCAGGCGCAGCGCGGCGGCACCAGCAAGGTGAAGGATCGTTCGGAGGTATCCGGCGGCGGTAAGAAGCCGTTCAAGCAGAAGGGCACCGGTCGCGCTCGTCAGGGCACCACGCGTGCAACCCAGATGCGTCATGGCGGCATCGCCCATGGGCCGAATGCTGATACAAGCTTTGTTTCACGGGTCAATAAAAAAGAGCGTCGTCGGGCTTTGTGCGTGGCGCTCTCCGATTTCGTCCGTCAGGGCAAATTGACCGTGGTGGATAAAATTGAGCTGGCTGAAGTCAAAACCAAAGGTTTTGTTGCTGTGCAGTCCGCACTGAACGCAGATGCCGCCCTGTTTGTGCTGGCCGAGAAGAATCACAATGTTGAGCTTTCCAGTCGCAACGTGCCGAATTCCAGTGTTATTCTGGATGGTCAGATCAACCTGCATAACCTGCTTAAGAGCAAGCATGTGGTGTTGACCGAAGCTGCTGTAGAGAAGCTTGAGGAGCGTTTGTCATGAGTGCGGAAAGTTCTGCAAACATCAACCATTTTAACATTTTGCGTCAGCCGGTAATTACTGAAAAAAGCTATGCCGGCACCGGCGCAGCCAACCAGTACACCTTCCGTGTTGCTCGTACGGCGACCAAGACCCAGGTCAAGGCGGCCATTGAAGCGATTTTCGATGTCAATGTGGACAAGGTGCAGGTCATCAACATGCCGACCAAGCCGAAACGTCGCGGCGCCCATATGGGTGTTCGCTCAGGCTACCGTAAGGCGGTTGTGCGTCTGGCCGAAGGTGAAACACTGGAAATGGCGGAAGAGGGATAATCGATGGCTTTAAAGGCATTAAAACCAACAAGTAACGGCAATCGAGGCCGTGTCGGCGTGGTCCATGAAGGGCTGCACAAGGGCGCGCCTGAGAAGAGCCTGACCAAAGGGCTGACCAAATCGGGCGGTCGCAACAACAATGGTCGTGTCACATCTTTCCATCGCGGCGGCGGACATAAACGTCTGTATCGCATGGTCGATTTCAAGCGTGACAATTTTGGAATCGAAGGTAAGGTTGCGCGCCTCGAATATGACCCGAACCGCACTGCTCATCTGGCGCTGGTTGTTTTCGAGAACGGCGACAAGCGTTATATCCTTGCGCCGCAAGGGCTACGTCCGGGTGACGTGGTGAGTAGCGGCCCCGATGCCGAGATTCGTCCCGGCTGTACGCTGCCGCTGGCCAACATCCGTGTCGGTACGCAGTTGCATAACATCGAGATGAAGCCGGGTAAGGGCGGACAGATGGCCCGCAGCGCCGGCACTTCCATCCAGTTGATGGGTAAGGAGGGCGGCAAGGCCATCCTGAAAATGCCTTCCGGCGAATTTCGTCGGGTTGATGCCCGTTGTCTGGCTTCAATCGGCGTGCTTGGCAATGCCGATCACTCCAACCGCAAGGTGGGTAAGGCAGGGCGTTCACGCTGGCTGGGCGTGCGTCCGAATGTGCGCGGCGTCGTGATGAACCCCGTGGATCACCCGCATGGCGGTGGCGAAGGGCGTACATCCGGCGGTCGTCATCCGGTAACCCCTTGGGGCGTGCCGACCAAGGGTCACAAAACCCGTGCTAAGAACAAGGCGTCGAACCGTGATATTATTCGCCGCCGCAACCAGAAGTGAGGTAAGAGATGGCGCGTTCACTAAAGAAGGGTCCATACATTGAAGCTTCCTTGCAGAAGAAGGTAGATGCTGCACAGGCTTCGGAAAAGAAGGGTGTGATTAAAACATGGTCTCGTCGTTCCACGATTGCACCTGATTTTGTTGGCTTGAACTTCGCGGTTCACAACGGTCACAAATTTATCCCGGTGTTCGTCACCGAGAATATGGTTGGTCACAAGCTGGGCGAATTTTCGCCCACCCGCACCTACTACGGTCATGGTGCGGATAAAAAGGCCAGGAAGAGGTAATGAGCATGTCTGAAGAAGTTCGCGCGCTGCAAAAAAACAGCCGCATCAGCCCGCAGAAGGCTCGCCTGATGGCCGACGCCATTCGCGGACTGAATGTGGATCGCGCTCTGGCAGTGCTGGCGCTATCACCGGCGAAATCGGCGCGACTGTATGAAAAAGTGTTGAAATCGGCGATCGCCAATGCCGAGCAGAATCACGGCCTGGATGTGGATGCGCTGTATGTATCGACTGCCAAAGCCGATACGGGCATGACGCTCAAGCGTTATCGCCCGAAAGGTATGGGGCGGATGCGTCAACGTTTTCATCGTCACTCTCACCTGACAGTTGCTGTCAGTGAACGCGGTTAAAGGGGTCTATCCATGGGACAGAAAGTAAATCCGGTTGGCTTCCGTGTCGGCGTCACACGCGGCTGGGAATCAGTATGGTATGCCAGCGACAGTAATTTCGGCGAGCAGCTGCGCGAAGACATCAAACTGCGCCGCTATGTCAAGGAGCGTTTGAAGCATGCCGGCGTGTCACGTATCGTAATTGAGCGTCCGGCAGATAAAATTAAAGTCACTGTTCACACTTCTCGCCCCGGCGTGGTGATCGGCAAGAAGGGCGCTGAAATCGATGCTGTGCGGGCTGAGCTGGTTCGTAAATTCGGCAAAGAGGTGCAGGTGTTCATTGTTGAAGTGCGTCGTCCGGAAGCTGAAGCGCAACTGGTGGCGGAAAATGTCGCCTTTCAGCTGGAGCGCCGCGTCGCCTTCCGTCGCGCCATGAAACGCGCCGTACAGAGTGCGCTGCGCATGGGCGCCAAGGGAGTCCGGATCAACTGCGCCGGTCGTCTCGGCGGTGCGGAGATTGCGCGTACCGAATGGTATCGCGAGGGTCGGGTGCCGCTGCATACGCTGCGCGCCGATGTGGAATACGGTTTTGCTGAAGCCAATACCACCTATGGCATCATCGGTATCAAGGTTTGGGTGTTTAACGGCATCAAGCTCGGCGATACCGAAGCAGAAAACGCATAAAGAGGATTTATTACCATGTTGCAACCAAAGAAAATCCGCTGGCGTAAGCATCATAAGGAACTTCAGCGTATTCGTGGCAGGAGCCCGCGCGGCGCCAGCCTGAACTTCGGCCAGTTCGGCCTGAAGGCGATGGAACCCGGTCGTATTACCGCTCGCCAGATTGAGGCGGCCCGTATCACCATGACCCGCCATATCAAGCGTCAGGGTCGTATCTGGATTCGCATGTTTCCGGATCTGCCAGTTTCCAAGAAGCCTGCCGAAGTGCGTATGGGTAAGGGTAAAGGCTCGCCTGAATACTGGGTGGCTGCCGTCAAGGCCGGTCGCATCCTGTATGAAATGGACGGCATCGATGAAGAACTGGCTCGCGGCGCACTGGAACTGGCTGCTGCCAAATTGCCGATTCGCACCAAGTTTGTCGTGCGTGGAGTAGGACGATGAGTGATCAAAAAAATGCAAAGGATCTGCGCGCTATGAGCGCATCTGATCTTAATGAACGCATGGATGAGCTGGCTGCTGAAGGCATGAAGCTTCGTTTCCAGAAAGCCACCATGCAGTTGAATAACACGGCCCGTGTCGGTCAGGTACGTCGAGAAATCGCCCGTATCAAAACCATTCTGGCTGAGCGCAGCTAAGGAGCGATAGAGAGATGTCCGAAGCAACAAGTAACAAGCGCACCCTGGAAGGGGTCGTGGTGAGTAATAAGGCGGAACAGACGGTGATTGTGCAGGTGGAGCGTAAATACCTGCATCCGCGTTATCGCAAGACTGTCCGTTCGCATAAAAAATACATGGCGCATGATGCTGAGAACACCTGCAATATCGGTGACACCGTTCGCATCATCGAGTCAGCTCCGATCTCACGCCGCAAGCGCTGGGTGATGGAAACCGTACTGACCCGCGCTGAGCAGCTGTAAGGGAGTTTCGAAATGATTCAGAATGAGACCGTACTGCAAGTTGCAGACAACTCGGGTGCGCGCAGCGTCAAATGCCTGAAAGTGCTGGGCGGCTCCAAGCGGCGCTACGCCAGCGTTGGCGATGTAATCGTGGTGGCTGTGAAAGAGGCCATGCCCAATGGCAAGGTGAAAAAAGGCGAAGTGCAGCGCGCTGTCGTTGTTCGCACTGCCAAAGAGTTCCGGCGCACCGACGGCTCATCCATTCGTTTTGATGAGAATGCCGCCGTGCTGCTTTCCAAGCAGAATGAACCGCTGGGCACGCGTATTTTCGGCCCTGTGACGCGCGAACTGCGTAGCAAGGGATACATGAAGATCATCTCCCTCGCGCCTGAAGTATTGTAAGATAGGATAACAGATATGACTACCGTGGTGAAAAGCAGAATCCGCAGAGATGATGAAGTGGTTGTGATTGCAGGGCGCGACAAGGGTGCGCGCGGCAAGGTGATCAAGGTGTTGAAATCAGAGGGCAGCGTGCTGGTCTCCAAGGTGAATATGATCAAGCGCCACACCCGTCAGACCGAGCACAGCTCAGGCGGAATAATCGACAAGGAAGCGCCGCTGGCGATTTCCAATGTGCAGTACTTCTGCGCCAAGTGCAAAACCGGCGTACGTCTCGGCGTCAAGACGCTCGAAGACGATCGCAAGGTGCGCACCTGCCGTTCATGCGGCGAAGTGCTGGATAGCTAGGAGATAACAGATCATGGCTCGTTTGAAAGAAATCTACAAAGAGACAGTTGCTCCGGCTCTGACCAAAGAGTTCGGTTACGCCAACCCGATGCAGGTGCCGGCGATTACCAAAATCGTTGTCAACATGGGCGTGGGAGAAGCGTCTCAGAACTCCAAGCTGATTGATGGCGCCCTGGCTGATATGACCGCCATCACCGGACAGAAGCCGGTGGTCACCCGCGCGCGGAAATCGATCGCCAACTTCAAGTTGCGCGATGGCATGCCGGTGGGTTGCCGGGTGACGCTGCGCGGTGATCAGATGTGGGAGTTTCTGGATCGACTGATCAATATCGCCTTACCGCGTATTCGCGATTTCAAGGGCGTATCGCCGAAATCGTTCGATGGACGCGGCAACTATACGCTTGGCGTTCGGGAGCAGATCATCTTCCCCGAAATCGAATATGACAAAGTAGATAAGGTGCGCGGCATGGATATCACCATCTGCACCACCGCCAATACCAATGATGAAGGACGCGCATTGTTGAAGCAATTCAGCATGCCGTTCCGTAAGTAAGAGGGTAGCACATGGCTTCCAAGAGAATGATTGCAAAATGCAATCGCAAACCGAAATTTAAAGTTCGCGCGTATACGCGTTGCCAGCTCTGCGGACGTCCGCACTCTGTCTATCGCAAGCTGGGCATGTGCCGTATCTGCCTGCGCAAACACGCACTTGCCGGCGAGATTCCCGGCATGGTCAAATCGAGCTGGTGAGGAGATAGAACAATGATGATGGATCGAATTGCCGATATGCTGACCCGTATTCGTAACGCGCAGCAGGCTGGAATTGAGAGAATTGAACTGCCGGCCAGCAACGTATTGCTGAGTATGGCTGAGTTGTTGAAGGCGGAAGGTTATATCGCAGCTGTGAAAGCCTATAACCATAAGGGACACCGCTACCTGCGCCTGACTCTGCGCTATGACGACGATGGCAAGGCGATTATTCAGGAGATTAACCGCGTATCCCGTTCGGGTCGCCGCGTTTATGTTTCAGCTGATGAGTTGCCGCGTGTCAAGAATGGTTATGGCGTGGCCATGATCAGTACGTCACAGGGCATTATGACTGATAAAAAAGCACGCGCGGCCCACATTGGCGGCGAAGTGCTGTGCACGGTATTTTGAGGTAGATATGTCACGTATTGGTAAACAACCGATCACCCTTCCGGCCGGCGTTGAGGCAAAAATTGCTGCCGACGCCGTTACTGTCAAGGGAAGCAAGGGCGAGCTGACTTCACCGCTGTTCCCCAATATTACAGTGGAGCAGGAAGGCAATGTGCTTTCCGTGCTTTGCAGCGATATGGGCAGCAAGAAAACCAAATCCTACTACGGTCTGGTGCGCGCACTGCTGGCCAGCAATGTGGAAGGGGTCAGCAAGGGTTTTGAGAAGAAGCTGGAACTGCGGGGCGTGGGTTATCGCGCCCAGACGCAGGGCCGTAAGCTCAACCTGTCGCTGGGATTTTCACATCCTGTTGAATATGAATTGCCGGAAGATGTC
>JALUYG010000331.1 GCA_027013105.1 Mariprofundus sp. | reverse complement strand
GCTATCCGTACAGATGCCGCTGGCGATATCGATGCTCAGCACCGGCCGGTCAGAGCGGTTGATGCATTCGACCACCTCGCCCATTCGCCCCTGGAGCGGTCGGCTCAGTCCCGTTCCGAAAATGGCATCAACCACAATCACTGCTCTGGTCAGCCAGCGGCGCAATTCGGCCAGACAGCGCTCAGAACAGGCTTCGCGAATTTTGGCGCCGGCGGCGCGGGCCTTGTCGGCATGGGCCTTGGTATCACCGCCCAGTTCGTCCAGCGGCGTCAGAGCGACGATAGTGACAGGAATCCGGTGCGCCCTGAGATGGCAGGCGGCGGCGAATCCATCCCCGCCGTTATTGCCGCCGCCGGCGATGATCACCACCCGGCCATAGTCCGGCATGCATTCGAGCACCGCATTGGCCACGGCCAGACCAGCGCGATCCATTAGTCTGAATCCGGACACGCCGGCGTTGATGGCAAACTGATCGGCCGCACGCATCCGGGCCGCAGTGACAATTCGCGTTTTATCCATCAGCTCGTCCCTCCCCTGATGCTCATTTTTTCAGCAGAACGCGCATGGATTTCTTCCCACCCGGTGATATGAAACATTATTCACCGGGTGGAAAAAAATCCATGCAAACGCATTGTTTGTTTCATATTAACCATAAACTCCCCTGCATCGACTATCCTTGTCAACAAAAAAGCAGGCTGCAACAGCCGGTCAATCGGCTGATTCGGCGACGGCGAACGCCATCGCCACGCCGTCATCGTCGGTCAGTGAAACATGAGTCCGGCCGATATTGAGCCCGGCCGCCACCGCTCGGGCTGTGGCGTGCAGATGCACAACCGGCTTGCCGGACGGCTGGTGAACGATTTCAATATGCTGCGGCGCAACGCCCTGATGAAAACCGGTGCCGAGCGCCTTGGAGACCGCCTCCTTGGCGGCGAACAGCATAGCGAAGCGACGCGCCGGATTGCCCTTGGCCTGCGCCTGCGCAATCTCTTGTTCAGTGTATACGCGCTGCACAAATCGCTCGCCGAAACGCTGCAGCGACGCCTCGATCCTGGCGATGGCAATGCGATCGACGCCGATACCGACAATCAACGCACCATCACCGCCTTGAAATCGGCCACAGCCCGGTGCAGCCCCTTGAAAACAGCATCGGCGATAATGGCGTGGCCGATGTTCAGCTCCTCGATTTCAGCAATGGCGCAGATGACCGGGCAGTTTTCAATCGTCAGCCCGTGACCGGCATGCACCATCAGCCCGATCTCGCCGGCCAGCCTGGCGCCGGCTTGCAGCGCCGCCAGTTCCGCAGCCTGCTGCGCACCCTGAAAGTTGGCGTAGTGCCCCGTATGCAGCTCAATGACCGGCGCACCGATCGCTTTTGAAGCCTCGATCTGCGCCGGCAGCGGATCGATAAACATCGACACGCGCACCCCGGCTGCACTCAAGCGCGCCACCACATCGGCCAACCGCGAACGGTGCGCCGCCACATCCAGCCCCCCTTCGGTGGTCAGCTCCTCCCGCTTTTCCGGCACCAGACAGCAGGCGGCCGGCCGCAATCGCTCGCAGATGGCGACAATCTCTTCATTCGCCCCCATCTCCATATTCAGATGCAGGCCGGGAATGGCCGCCAGCCGCTCAATATCACGATCCTGAATATGGCGGCGGTCTTCGCGCAGGTGCGCCGTGATACTGCCGGCGCCGGCATCCAGACAGATAGAAACTGCATCAACCGGATCCGGGTATGTGGTGCCGCGCGCCTGCCTGAGCGTGGCAATATGATCAATATTCACACCGAGGTTTATCATCTTCTCCATTCCTTTTAAAACTGTCCGTTACTTTCATGCCGTGCCCGATCAGCAGTTGGCCTGTCATGGCATGCCAGCTATCGGCATCGGCCGCAGTGAGCCGCACCGCGCCGCCGCACATCACTGCCGCAATCGATTTTCTCAATCCCAAAGAGACCGGCATGCCATGGCCGCACTGGCTGCACACCAGCCGCCCGTGCTGCCAGAACATCAGCTGCTCCGCCGGCCGACCGCACTGCCAGCAGTGCGACAGATCGCCCAGCAGGCCCGCCGCTTCGAGCAGACGCCATGCTGCAGCAGGCAAGCCCTGTTGCAGGCCACGTTCAGCCAGCAGCGACAAGGCCGCTTTTGTTTCATCAAGCCCGTACGGATCGCCTTCCTGAAACAGCCGCGACGCCATGGCCAGCAACTCCAGCCCCTGCAACGATAGCGCTGGCGACAGCAAACTTCGACCCCGCTGAACATCCACCAGCGTTCCCATGCCCGTACGGCCAGTCCGCCAGCTGATCTGCAAATCATACAATGGCTCAAGCGATGCTCTGAACGGGCTTTTAGGACGTCTGGCGCCTCTGGCCATGACCGCAATGCGCCCGTGATCCGCCGTTAAAAAATGGCAGACCAGCGAGGTGTCGCTATAGGGAATCCGCCTCAGCAGCAACGCAGCGTCGCAGATTTCAACCATGAATGAATCCGATCATTGCCCCCCGTGCCAACACTGCATTCGCCGCCGGAAAGCAGCCGGCGTTTCGATGCAAAACGGACATGAATCAGCCATAACCAATAAATCCACATCCCCGCTAATCAGCACATCCGCCCTTCCAATGGTCGCCAGTTCAATAAACATTTGATCGTTTTCATCTCGACATTGCGGCATCTGCAGCACGCCTGCAGCCAAATCAACACTTTCGATAAAGGGCAGGTAATCTGCCAGCAGCGCCTGAATCTGTGGCGCTTCCAGTTTAAATTTAGGGTACGCCAACACTCGAATAAGCTCCTGAATCGTTGCTTTTGAGGCCAGAGGCTGATGTGCGCCCGTCCGCCAGAAGGGTCGCATCCATGCCAGACTTCCCTGTTCAAAAAGTAATGCCGAAACAACACTGTTGGTATCAAAAACAAGCCGCAGGCTCATGCCCCCCTGGCCCAGTCAACCGCATCTTTTACATCCTGCTCAGCCAGACCAAGCTCCGCCAGTCGCTTCCTCACGCCTTCCGCTTGATTGGGCCTGACTGGCATTAAAATTATTTTTCCGCTCTCTTCCTGCACGTCAAAATAATCCACATCGGGAAAGTGCGTGACAATGGATTTGGGTAGTGTGATTTGATTCTTGGATGTCTTTTTAGCCAACATGTCATACCTCAGCGCAATATAATAACTGCAGTCTAATTAAAAACAGCAAAAAAGGAAGTAAGGAATCACTACCAGGTAAACGCTGATGTCTAGTCAGTTCCCAACCCGAGATCCGTCAGCTTACCCGGATGATCGAACCACGCTTCATCCACCTTGACCCAGAGATTCAGATGCACCTTGCAGCCCAGTATCTCTTCCAGCCCCAGCCGTGCTTTGGTGCCGACGGCCTTCATGCCGCCGCCGCCCTTGCCGATCAGCATCGGCTTGTGGCGTTCGCTGCCGACCAGAATCACCGCCTCAATATCGACCGAATCGCCGTGTTCTTCGAACCGCTCAATATCGACGGCAGTCTGAAACGGAATCTCCTGATGCATCGATAAAAACACCTGTTCGCGCACATATTCGGCCGCCAGCTGACGCTGACTCTGATCGGTAAACCAGTCCGGATCGTGCATGGGCGGTTGAATCGGCAGATACCTGGTCAATTCATTGAGCAATGCGTCGGTCTGAATACCCTTGCGGGCCGATACCGGCACATAGGCTTTGGCTTCGGGATCGAGCTGCTGCATCTGCTGCAGCCGCGGCAACAGCCTGGCCTTGTCCGCCCGGTCCACTTTATTGAGCACATGGATGCGCGGCTGCTGCAGCCGGCCATCGGCAAAGCGCGCAATCAGCATTTTGGTCATCCGATCCAGCGGCTTGCTGGCATCCTGCATGATCGCCAGCACATCGGCCTCTTCGGCGGCGGCATAGGCGATGCGCACCATATTTTTATTCAGCTGTCTGGAGCCTTTGTGAATGCCCGGCGTATCGACAAAGACAATCTGACGGCGATCATCGGAATAGATGCCGAGAATACGGTGGCGCGTGGTCTGCGGTTTGGGCGTGACAATCGCCACCCTGGCTCCGATCACCCGGTTCATCAGCGTGGATTTTCCGACATTGGGCACACCCAGCAGCGCCACCGCGCCGCAGCGAAATGCTTCATCACTCATCTGTTAACTTCCTGTACGCCTGTTCTGCCGCAGCGCTCTCCGCCTGCTTTTTACGCCCGCCCGACCCGCGCCCGAGCAGTTTGCCATCCAGCCGGCACTCGGCTTCAAAACGGGGCGATGAGGCCGCGCCCCGATCACGCAAGATATAATCCGGCAACCCCTGCCCTCTGGCCTGCGTCCACTCCTGCAAGCGGCTCTTAGCGTCGCGGGCGTCGACATCGCCAACATCCGCCAACTGCGCCTGCCAGGCGCTGAGCACCAGCCTCTGCGCCGCCGGCCAGCCGCCATCTTCAAAGACCGCGCCAATCACCGCTTCAACCGCGTTAGCTGCAATCGACGGCGACTTAACGCTATCGCGACCGGCGCCGCGCCGTTCGCTCTCACCGACACAGAGGTAGCGGGCCAGATGCCAGTCGCGGGCCACCGACAGCAGCCCCTGCTTGCGCACCAGCAGCGAACGCATACGTGACAAATCCCCTTCCGGCCTATCGGGATAGTGATCGTGCAGATATTGCGAAACCACCAGCCCCAGCACTGCATCGCCGAGAAACTCCAGCCGCTCCATGTGCATGCTATGCACAGCCTGTTCGGCGGAGCGGTGGGTCAGGGCGCGCTGCAGCAGTCGCCGATCCGAAAAGTGATAACCGATGCGGGACTGCAACGCCTCCAGCCCGCCCTGCAGCGCGTTTTTCGCCTGTAGCAATGAACCGGTCATGATCCGCCTGCAGATGTGGAAGCGGGCGAGGCGGCGGATGAGATCGCATAGGGTTCAAATTCCAGATCAATACGGGCTTTGTCCCGCCACCGATCCATGCCGGTCAAGGCATCGGGATCGTAACTGCCATCTGCATCGACCGCCTGCACCTTGCCCAGCGGCCATACCGTCACGCCATAATGCGATGAAATTTCCAGCATATCGCCGTTGGCGCGAATATTCAGATGATCAAAAAAGGCCTGCGGCAGATCGCCGGCATCGATATACTGGGTGCTCATCAACTCGTTCAGGCGATTGCGCACCACAGCCGCATCGGCATGCGCCATGCGGCTGTTGCCAACCAGCCCGTCAAAACAGTGCTGCACTTTTGAGTTGGTATAATAGGCATACATCACCAGCCCGCCATTGAACAAAATAAAACCGGCCAGCGCCAGCCCGACAAGCAGCTTTAGCAGCGAAAAACCGCGCTCGCCACCCGCCGCAGCGGCGCTACCGGAGGAGCTATGCAACCGCTTATTCAATCACGTGCCCGATGCGATCCCAGCGCGGCGCGCCCTTGATGCTATCCCACGACCACCAGACAATCGCGGCCCGTCCAACCATATAAGCCTGCGGCACAAAGCCCCAGAATCGCGAATCGCGCGAGTTATTGCGGTTATCGCCCATGGCGAAATACATCCCCTTGGGCACCGTCCATTCGCCATCCCTGATAGAGTACTGCTTGCGCAACACATAGTGCCTGATGCCGTCCAGATTTTCCACGAAGAGCCCCGAGACATCCGCTGCGCCATCCTGCATGAAGTAGGTGCGCGTGCCTTTTTTCTCCAGCGGCATCAACTTGCCATTCACGCTGAGTTTGTTGTCGTGATAAACCACCCTGTCGCCGGGCAGGCCGACAATACGCTTGATATAATCCTTGCTTTTGTCTTCCGGAAACACAAACACCGCCACGTCGCCACGCTTGGCCTGTTTGGAAAACAGCTGAATATCGGTCAGCGGAATACGGAAACCGTAGGGGTAGCGCAGCACAAACAGATAATCGCCGATCTCCAGCGTCGGCACCATGCTCGATGACGGAATCTTGAACGGCGCCACGATAAAGCTGCGGATCACAATGGCCAGCACCGCAATCACCAGCAAGCTTTCGATCCATTCCCGCCATACCGGCTTCTTACTTACGCTCATGTCAAAATTCCTCATTCACTGTTTAGATCTGATGTTTAAAACTTTTCACTGCAAGAGGGCGCACTGTAACGACATTAGCCGTAAAGTCATCGAATCTCAGATATACATTGCCAGGAGCCGCAACGATGCTGAGTCGTTACAATGCCTGAACTCAGGAAGATTCATTCTGCACTGACTGTAATAAATGCTCCATCTGCTTGAGTGGGCAAACCTGCCAAATCCCTCTCTTTTGTGCACTGGTTCCGCCATAAATGACAGCACCCGATGCGATCTGCTCTGTATCAAGGGCTGCAAAGTAGTTTAGTCCTTTGAAATAATCACGGTTAACCGTTGCACCCGATTTTATTTCGATGGGAAAAAGTTTATTGCCTGAGCTGAGCAACAGGTCAACTTCATGGCCGCCGCTGTCCCTGTAGAACAACATATTACTCCGCTTGCCCCGATTGAACCTGAACTTCATGGCTTCAACAATCACCATATTTTCAAACAGCGAACCACGTAGCGGATGATGGCGGATATGTTGCTCTGATTCTATGCCAAGCAAATAAGATGCGAGGCCAGTGTCATAGAAATAGAGTTTCGGCGCTTTGATGAGTCGTTTCGAGATATTGGCATGCCATGGCCGCAATTGAAAAATGATATAACTGGCCTCCAGCAGATTGATCCATTCCCTTGCCGTTGTGTGGGTGACGCCGGCATCAGCCCCTAACGAACTCAGATTCAATAGTTGCCCGACTCTTCCTGCACACAGACGAACAAACGTTTCAAACAGCGCAATGTTTTTGATCTGAACCAATTGCCTGATATCACGCTGGACATAGGTTTCAACATAGTCTCCCATCACCTGCGTGGGATGCGTGTGAGTCTTGTGAATTCTGGGATAACCGCCTGAGAATATGAGAGTGTCTACTTCCGCATATAGCCCATGGCGCTGCATTTCCGCCAGACTCAACGGCAACAGCTTGAGTAGCCCAACCCGCCCGGCAAGGCTTTGCGTCACAGTATGCATGACCTCAAATTGCTGGCTCCCGGTCAGAATAAATCGTCCGGCCAGATCATTCTCATCCACCATATTCTGAATATACGACAACAGCTCGGGCGCACGCTGAATTTCATCCAGGATGGCGCCATCTGCATGATCAGCCAGAAAGGATCGCGGATCATCAATTGCATATTGCCGAACATCCGGTATTTCCAGGTTGACATATGGCTTATCTGGAAAGGTGGCTTTGCATAACGTGGTTTTGCCGCTTTGTCGTGGTCCGGTTACAGCGACTACCGGATATTGCGCGGCCAGATGCAACAACGTCGGCTTCATATCTCGATCAATCATGGGCGTG
>JALUYG010000330.1 GCA_027013105.1 Mariprofundus sp. | reverse complement strand
GTCCGGATTATTACAATAGAGCACTGCAAATAGCGGGCTTTCGCTGCGCATTTGCGCCCCCTCCCCGACCGTTATCAACCAGCAACTGCCGGCAGGGCTGGAGAATTGCCTCCGGTTTCGCTAGTCTGCGCCTCCTTTTCGCTCTGGGGGGCGAGAATTTTTTTGGGTTTTTTCTGTCATATATTCACATTTCCTGTGATCAACATGAAATGCGCAACGCGCCTGTTTTTAACGTCGGCTGACATTGACGAAAGACCCTTTTGACAAGTGAGGCTATGTAACATGACTGATTCGCATACAACGATGCACCGCAAACCAGGCAAACAGGGATTATATGATCCGAACCATGAACATGATGCCTGCGGCGTCGGCTTCATCGCCAATATCAACAACCAGCCAAGCCATGAGATTGTTGAGAAAGGTCTGGAAATCCTCACCCGATTAACCCATCGCGGCGCTTCAGGCGCAGATCCTCGCGAAGGCGACGGCGCCGGCATCCTGTTGCAGATCCCGCACGACTTTTTTCAATCCGTCACCGATGATATGGATTTAACGCTGCCCGAAGCCGGCGCATACGGTGTCGGCATGGTCTTTTTTCCTCAGGATAAAAACCATCGGCAGGCTTGTCAGGCAATCTACGAGCAGGTCGTCAGCGAGGAGGGGCAAACCCTGCTGGGCTGGCGCGATGTGCCGGTGGACGCGGTGCGCGCCGACCTGCCCGAAAGCGTTACGCATTGCGAGCCGGTGATTCGCCAGATATTCATCGGGCGCGGCGACAACTGCGCCGATCAGGATCATTTTGAACGAAAGCTGTTTGTCATTCGCAAGCTCGCCACCCACCGGGTAACGGCGCTGGGCTTTGACGACGCCGCCAAATTCTATACCGCCTCGCTCTCCAGCCGCACAATCGTATACAAAGGCATGTTCCTGTCGCATCAGGTGGCCGCGTATTATGAAGACCTGCGCGACGCACGCATGACATCGGCGCTGGCGCTGGTGCATCAGCGCTTTTCCACCAATACATTCCCTTCCTGGGAACTGGCGCATCCGTTCCGCATGGTGGCGCATAACGGTGAAATCAATACCGTGCGCGGCAACATCAACTGGATGAATGCGCGTCGTCACTCCATGCGCTCGGAACTGCTGGGCGACGATCTGGCCAAACTGTGGCCGGTGATTAAAGAGGGGCAATCCGACACCGCCTGCTTTGACAATGCACTGGAATTGCTGGTGGCCGGTGGATATTCACTGGCCCATGCCGCCATGCTGATGATTCCAGAAGCCTGGGCCGGCAACAAACAGATGGATGAAAGCCGTCGTGCATTTTATGAATACAACGCCGCCCTGACCGAACCGTGGGACGGCCCCGCCGCTGTCGCCTTTACCGATGGTCGCCAGATCGGCGCCACGCTGGATCGTAACGGCTTGCGCCCGGCCCGCTACCTGGTCACCGACGACGGTCTGGTGCTCGGCGCATCCGAAATGGGCGTGCTTGATATCCCGGAAGAGAAAATCATCAAGAAATGGCGTCTGCAGCCGGGCAAGATGCTGCTGATTGATCTGGAAGAGGGGCGCATCATCGATGATGATGAAATCAAACAGCAGCTTTCCTCCGCCAAACCGTACCGGGAGTGGCTGGCCAAAACCCAGATTCAGCTTGAAGACCTGCCCCAGGAGGTAGCGCCGCAAGCGCCGGATCACCAAACCCTGCTGCACCGTCAGCAGTCCTTCGGCTATACGCAGGAAGATCTCAAATTCCTGATCACCCCGATGGCCGTATCCGGTCAGGAGGCGACCGGCTCGATGGGCAACGACAGTCCGCTGACGGTGCTGTCGAATCGCGCCAAGCCGATGTACAACTACTTCCGCCAGCTCTTCGCACAGGTGACCAATCCTCCGATTGACCCGATTCGTGAAGAGATGGTGATGAGCCTGACCTCCATCATCGGCCCCAACCCGAATCTACTCGGCCTCGATGCGGCCGAGCCGCAGCTGCGGCTGGAGGTGCATCAGCCGATTCTCTCCAATGTCGATGTCGAAAAGATTCGCCATATCGATCAGTACACCGACAACCGTTTCCGAACCATCACCCTCTCCTCCTGCTATCCGGTGGATAAGGGCGCGGCAGGAATGAAAACAGCCCTGACCGAACTCTGCCACAAGGCGGAACAGGCGGTGCGCGACCATTTTAATATTATCATTCTGTCGGATCGCGGCATGAATTCGCAGCATATCGCCATCCCCGCCCTGCTGGCCACCTCGGCCGTGCATCACCATCTGATCCGCGCCGGTCTGCGCACCGATACCGGTCTGGTGGTCGAAACAGGTTCGGCCCGCGAAGTGCACCACTTCTGCTGCCTTGCCGGTTTCGGCGCTGAAGCGATCAACCCCTATCTGGCCTTTGAAACGCTGAGCGACATGAAACGTCAGGGCCAGTTGCCGGATGATCTGACCGACAGCGAGGTTGAGGCTCGCTATATCAAGGCGATTGGCAAAGGGCTGTTCAAAGTGATGTCCAAAATGGGCATCTCCACCTATCAATCCTACTGCGGCGCACAGATTTTCGAAGCGGTCGGCCTGTCGAAAAAATTTGTTGAGAAATATTTCACCGGCACGCCGACCCAGATTGAAGGCGCCGGCCTGGCGGAAGTGTCGCAGGAGGCGACTCAGCGCCATATCGACGCCTTCCGTGGCGTCATGATCTACAAAAACGCACTCGATGTCGGCGGCGAATACGCCTGGCGCGTACGCGGCGATGAGCACACCTTAACGCCGGAAGCCATCGCTAAAGTACAACATGCCGTGCGAACATCCAACTATGCGCTTTACAAAGAGTATGCCGAAATCATCAACAACCAGTCCGGCAAACTGAAAACACTGCGCGGCCTGTTTAAATTCAAGGACAGCAAGGCGATCCCGCTGGACGAGGTCGAGCCGGCCACGGAGATTGTCAAACGTTTCGCCACCGGCGCCATGAGTTTCGGTTCGATTTCGCACGAAGCCCACTCCACGCTGGCCATCGCTATGAATCGCCTCGGCGGCAAGTCCAACACCGGCGAGGGCGGTGAAGAACCGGCCCGTTTCAAACCGCTGGATAATGGCGACTCCATGCGTTCGGCCATCAAACAGGTCGCATCCGGCCGTTTCGGCGTCACCGCCGAATATCTGGCCAACTCCGACCAGATTCAGATCAAAATGGCGCAGGGCGCCAAGCCGGGCGAAGGCGGCCAGTTGCCGGGCCATAAAGTCGATCAGCGCATTGGTCGCGTGCGTCACTCCACGCCGGGCGTAGGCCTGATTTCACCGCCGCCGCACCACGATATCTATTCGATTGAGGATCTGGCGCAGCTGATTTTTGATCTCAAGAACACCAATCCGCGCGCCGATATTTCGGTCAAGCTGGTCAGTGAAGTTGGCGTCGGCACCATCGCCGCCGGCGTCGTCAAGGCGCATGCCGACCATGTGGTGATCGCCGGCCACGACGGCGGCACCGGCGCTTCCCCGCTCACCTCGATCAAGCATGCCGGCACGCCGTGGGAACTGGGCCTGGCGGAAACCCAGCAGACGCTGGTGCTCAACCGCCTGCGCGGACGCACCACGCTGCAGACCGACGGCCAGATCAGAACCGGCCGAGATGTGGTCATCGCAGCCCTGCTCGGCGCCGATGAAGTGGCATTCGGCACTATCGCCCTGATTGCCGAAGGCTGCATCATGATGCGCAAGTGCCACCTCAACACCTGCCCGGTCGGCGTCGCCACGCAGGATCCGGAGCTGCGCAAGAAGTTTGTCGGCAAACCCGAAGACGTGGTCAATCTGTTCATGTATATCGCTGAAGAGACGCGTGAAATCATGGCCGAACTGGGCTTCCGGACATTCGATGAGATGATCGGCCGCTGCGACATGCTTGATACCAACGAAGCCATCAAGCACTGGAAATCGCAGGGCCTGGATCTCTCACCGATCTTCCATCGCATTGATCCGAACGGTTCGGCTGTCCACCACTGTGAAAGCCAGGATCACGGACTGGATAAACTGATCGATAACAAGCTGATCGAGCAGGCCAGACCGGCGCTGGAAAATCAGACGCCGGTGGTGATCGAAACGCCGATCTGCAATGTCGATCGTTCATTCGGCACCATGCTTTCCGGCGAGGTCGCCAAACGCTATGGCGACGCCGGCCTGCCGGAAGACACAATCGCCATCAAGGCGACAGGCACGGCGGGTCAATCGCTCGGCGCCTGGCTGGCGCGCGGCATCTCCATCGATCTGGCCGGCGAGGGCAACGACTATGTCGGCAAGGGGCTCTCCGGCGGTCGTATCGCTATTTACCCGCCGCAATCATCCAATATTGTGCCGGAGGAAAATATCATTGTCGGCAACACCGTGCTGTTCGGAGCCACCAGCGGCGAATGTTATTTCCGCGGCATTGCCGGCGAACGTTTCGCCGTCCGCAATTCCGGCGCCGTCGCTGTTGTCGAGGGTGTTGGCGACCACGGGTGCGAATATATGACCGGCGGCACCATCGTGGTGCTTGGCGATACCGGACGCAATTTCGCAGCAGGCATGTCGGGCGGCATCGCCTATGTGCTGGATCGTGACGGCTCCTTTGAAAGCCGCTGCAATATGGCGCAGGTGGCGCTGGAACCGATCGCCGCCGAAGCTGATGCGCTGGAAGCGCTGGATCATCAGGGGCCGGATCTCGAAACGCATGGCCGCGTCGATATCAAACACTCGCTGAATCAGAATGATCAGCACATTGTACGCACGCTGATCAGTCGGCATGTGCACTACACCAACTCCGGCGTTGGCAAGCATATCCTCGACAACTGGAACGATTTTGCAGGTCAGTTCGTGAAAGTCATTCCGGTTGATTACCGTCGCGCCATGGCGGATTTGGAAGCTGAAAAAACCGCTGCAGCGGCAAAGGAGACAGTTCATGGGTAAGCCAACCGGATTCAAGGAATACGCACGCGAGAATCTGAGTTATGCACCGGTCGCCGACCGCATCATGCATTATAAGGAATTTTATAAACTGCCGGAAGATATGGCCACGCAAGGCGCCCGCTGTATGGATTGCGGCATCCCTTTCTGCCACAACGGCTGCCCGATTAACAATATCATTCCGGAGTGGAACGATGCGGTCTATCGCGGCAACTGGCGTGAAGCGCTTGATATCCTGCACTCCACCAACAACTTTCCCGAGTTCACCGGTCGCATCTGCCCCGCCCCGTGCGAGGAAGCCTGCACGGTCAATCTGATTGGCGATGCCGTATCGATCAAAAACATCGAGCTTTCCATCGTCGAAAAAGGCTGGAGTGAAGGCTGGATCATGCCGCAGATCGCCGAAATCAAAAGTGGTAAACGCGTCGCCATTGTCGGCTCCGGCCCTGCCGGCATGGCTGCAGCGCAGCAACTGGCCCGCGCCGGCCATGAGGTGGTTGTGTTTGAGAAGAACAACCGCATCGGCGGCCTGATGCGCTACGGCATTCCGAACTTCAAGTTCGACAAGGCGGTGCTCGACCGGCGCATGGCGCAGATGCGCGCCGAGGGGGTCGAATTCCGCGTCAACTCGCATATCGGCGGCAACATTTCCGCCAAAGAACTATTGAATGATTTCGATGCCGTGGTGCTTGCCGGCGGCTCGGAAAAAGCGCGCGATCTGCCGGTGCCGGGGCGTGAGCTTGGCGGCATCCATTTCGCCATGGAGTTTCTCACCAAAAACACCCGCCGCATTCTCGGCGACCACATCCCGGATGATGAGTTTATCTCTGCCGCAGGCAAACATGTGGTGGTCATCGGCGGCGGCGATACCGGCTCCGACTGCATCGGCACCGCCAATCGCCACGGTGCGGAATCGGTCACCCAACTGGAAATCATGCCCAGGCCGCCGGAAGAACCGAATAAGCTGACCACCTGGCCGAACTGGCCCATGAAGCTGCGCACCTCCACCTCGCAAGAGGAGGGCTGCGAACGCGACTGGGAAGTTTCCACCAAACGGTTCATCGGCGATGATGATGGCAATGTGCAGGCCATTGAATGCGTTCGTGTGAAATGGGTGCAGGAGAATGGCCAGTGGAAGCTGAACGAGATCGAGGGCTCTGAATTCGAACTGCCGGCCCAACTGGTGACGCTGGCCATGGGTTTTGAGCACCCGGTGCATGAAGGCATGCTCGAAGAGCTTGGCGTGGACAAAGACAGACGTGGCAACGTGGCCGCCAACGATACGGACTACACCACAAGCATCGACAAGGTGTTCACGGCCGGCGATATGCGCCGTGGTCAGTCACTCGTCGTCTGGGCCATCCGCGAAGGCCGGCAGTGCGCCCGCGCTGTCGATGAATACCTGATGGGCGACACCACCCTGCCGCGCTAACGCGTTTTCTTTAACAACATAGGCCGTCCAATGCGCGGCCTATGTTGTTAAAACTGCTTCTCCGCTCCAGATTAATCGCCGGAGAGCGCCTGCAAGCGCTGTTTATCGCTGTCTGTGGGGTGGTGAGCGATGCCCAGCAGAATCGCGGCCAGCTCTTTTTCCTGAGCGCTAGCAGCTGTGTCACTCTGTAATTTCCGTAACAGCGGCGCATCGCCCTCGGTCACCCTGTGGTGAAAGTGCATCAGCGCTCTGGCCAACTGCTGTTCACCTTTCGTTGCATGTTTGTCGTTGCTGATATCCGCCAATGTTTTCAGCTCACTGCCATTCGGATAGTGATTCAGATGCATGACGATGCCCGCCATGGTGCTGATGGCCGAATCG
Source organism: Mariprofundus sp. (assembly GCA_027013105.1). GTDB lineage: Bacteria > Pseudomonadota > Zetaproteobacteria > Mariprofundales > Mariprofundaceae > Mariprofundus. Next base: position 640 of record JALUYG010000330.1, on the reverse strand, counting down.
GCCGCCTGCGCGGATGGCGCAGCAATCAACAGCAGCGCCGGAATCAACAACAGAGATAATAATATCTTTTTCATTGTACGCCCCCTGTTCGCATATTGCACCCGTCAACGGGTGTGAGGAATCAAGCTTGCGCCGCAAAAAGTTAAGATGCAAGAATCATATTTTCGCTACGCACTCTGTATAGGTCGAACGGTTAGCTGGAAATCTGACGTTACCCCGCAAGAATACGCATGAAATCGTCGCGGCTGATTTCACGGCCTCCGAGGCTTTCCAGATGCGTGGTGTGGAACTGGCAGTCAATCAGCCGCCACCCCTGCTGCAGCGCCCGTTCGCAGAGCGCCGCCAGCGCAATTTTCGATGCATCAATCTTGCGACTGAACATCGATTCGGCAAAAAACACCCGATTGAGCAACACCCCGTACAACCCGCCCACCAGTTCGTCCCCGTGCCGCACCTCAACCGAATGGGCGTAACCGAGCTGATGCATGCGAATGTAGGCCGTTTGCATCTCCGGCAGAATCCAGGTGCCGTGTTCACCGCGCCTCGGAATATCGGCGCAGGTTGCAATCACATCACTAAAAGCTGTATCAAAAGAGACGGCATACCGCCCCTGTCGCATGCGTCGGGCCAGACGTTTCGA
>JALUYG010000329.1 GCA_027013105.1 Mariprofundus sp. | reverse complement strand
CTTTAAAGATGGCGAGCCGACCGGCGCCGCGCACGGCTTTGCCAAAAAGTCCGGCCTGTCGCTGGATGATTTTGAGCTGGCCGACAAGGGCGATGGCAAGGGCGACTACATGAAAGCGGTGCGCAGCGTTAAAGGCCGCCCTGTGGCTGAAATGATCGCCGAGGCCATGCCGGGGATACTGCGCAAGTTGCCCAGCCCCAAACAGATGCAGTGGCAGGATGGCGATGACCGTTCCGACGCCTTTATTCGTCCGATTCGCTGGATGGTGGCGCGGCTTGGCGATACTGTGATCGATTTCAGCTATGCCGGCGTTCAAACCGGCCTGATCAGTCGCGGTCATCGCGTGCATGGTTCAAGCGGCGAGATCGATGTGAACGATCCGTTCGGCTGGCTGGAATCGCAATATGTGCGCGCCGACCGCGATGCGCGCCAGGCGCTGATTGCCGATCAACTGGCAGAAGCTGCAAAGGATGCCGGCGTGGAACTGGTTGCCGATGAAGAGCTGCTCGAAGAGGTGACCGATCTGGTTGAATGGCCGCAGGCTATTGCGGCGCGCTACAACGAGGATTTTCTGCGCCTGCCTGAAGAGGTCAGTCGTATTGAGTTAAAACATCATCAGCGTTGTTTCTCATCGTATGATGCCGACGGAAAAGTCAGCCCGGTCTTTTTCACCGTGGCCAATATCGCTTCGAAGAACCCGGCGGCGGTGGCGCATGGCAATGAGCGCGTGGTCAATGCGCGCCTCGCCGATGCCGCCTTCTATTTTGATCGCGATCCGCAGCAGTCGCTCGATGCGCGGGTTGAAAAACTCTCCGAAATCGTCTTTCAGGATGGCCTCGGCATGGTTGGCGATCAGGTAAGCCGCATGCGCGCCTTTGTGCTTGATAACGCCAAAGCACTCGGCGTGGATGCCAACGACGTCCAGCGTGCAGCGCTGCTGTGCAAATCCGATCTGACCACCGGCCTGGTCGGTGAGTTTCCCGAACTGCAGGGCTATATGGGTGGCATTTACGCCCGCATGGACGGCGAAAACAGTGCGGTGGCCGCCGGTATTGCGGAGCACTACGCTCCGGCAGGTGCGGACGATAATCTGCCGTCCAACCGCATTGCCCGCGCCATTGGTGTGAGCGAACGCATTGATAAACTGCTGGGTTACTTTCATCTCGGTCGCATCCCGACAGCCAGCGCCGACCCGTTCGGTCTGCGCCGCGCCGCCATCGGCCTGATTCGTCTGCTTGCCGACACGCAGTGCCCAATTGAGATGACGCTGCAAAAGGCCATCGATGAAGCGGCCAAACAGTGGAACCAACAGCGTGTCACCATCGCCATCTCCGATGGCACCAAAGCGAAGGTCTATGCCTTTGTGATTGAGCGCCTGCTGGGTCTGAGCGGTAATCTGGGCTTCTCCAGAACCTCTATTGACGCCGCCGTGAACTCATCTGAAATCCGGCCGCTCTATCGCGAGGCGCTGATCGCCCGCCACCTGTCCGGCTTTGAAAATTCGGATGAAGGGCGGGCCATTGCAGCCGCCAACAAGCGCATCGCCAATATTCTCAAAAAAGCCGATGCCATCCCGGACGCAGTGAACGCTGCCCTGTTCAGCGAAGCCGCCGAAACCGCGCTTTATGAAGCACTCGTTCAGGCCGAAACAGATTTTCAGGCAGCCGTCTCGACTGGCGATTTCGAAGCCAGTATTGCGCCCGCACTCAGCGTACTGGCCGGGCTCAGAGCGCCGGTGGATACCTTTTTCGATGATGTCATGGTGATGGCCGATGATGCAGACGTGCGGGGCAATCGTCTGGCGCTGCTGGCGCGTCTGCGCGCCCTGTTTCTGAATCTGGCGGATGTATCGCGCTTGTAATATCACGTTTTGAGCCATGCACGATCGCTTGCACTGCATGCGCAATTGTTGTAGCAAGCTGGCTTCAATTCTGAAGAGGAGGAAATAGATGAAAAAAGTATTGATGACAGCAGCTGCAGCTGCATTTGTGTTGGGCGTGGGCGTGATGGCTCCGGCGGATGCCAGTGCAAAATCGTTCAACGTCAAGGCGTGTAAAGCATGCCACGCCGTGCCCAAGAAGAAAGTCGGCCCGGCATGGAAAGATGTGGCGGCGGCTTACGGCGATGCAGAGACCCTGGCCAAGGTGTTCAAGGATGGTTTTAAGGTTGATGATCGCAAGGTTGCAGCGGCTGACGGCAAGTGGAAGAAGAAGGCCGGCATGATGACGTCGCAGTACAAACGTCTGATCAAGGGCCACGAGGATGAAGCGGCCAAGGCGCTGTTTGATGCAGTGGCGGCAGGCAAGATCTGATCTTGTAAATCAGGCCTGATCTTCCGGATCATTGATCCGGGACGTATCGAACAAAAGGGCGGCCTTCGGGCCGCCCTTTTGCGTGCAATCAGTCGATGACGATCAATGCAACAGGTGCGCACCTGGTGCGACGCCATGTGTGGAAGAGGCTGGCAGGCGCAACGCCTGAGTCTGGCGACGCTGGCCGGCACAGAGGCGTTCGCCGCCGCACTGCTCAGCAGCATCGGCATTATCCACGGTTATCGGATGACAGGTCGTGCCATCATCAATGCTTATGGACCGGCAACGACATGGCCGTTTGTTGGTTATCTGGTGGTTGGACTACTGTTCTGGTCTCCGGACGGAGAAGGGGGCTGTGATTGGTTTTAATCATAATCAGGGCAATGGCGCACTGTCTTGGATTCAGACGGAAATTTACACAGATATTGCCACAGGAGGGAAGAACGCATGCCGACCATGATGGTGGAGGGGTCAGTAAAAGCGCTGAATGATATCAGCCAGCCTGCTGTGACATGTTGGACAAATGCACGGCTCGCGCTCATCCAGCCTGAATGTCGTTTTGCATCTGCGGCAACGGTATAGAATTTCCATCATGCGGCCGCTGCCGTGTATGGGCTACTATCGCACCACAAAGCGCTGACTGGCAAAGCATGATATTGATCGCCAAATGGCAATACCTTGTCTCCCATATATATCACCACGCCACGTTGGAATTTATTGCCAACCGTTTCTGCACGCGCCCTTAAGCCCGAAAAGTCCGAGGTAGTCACATTGGCCGATGCCTTTATCTCAATCCCGACAATCTTTTGCCCTGCGCCTTCCATTACGATATCGACTTCACTGCCGCTGGATGTGCGAAAATGATAGGTATTGATATCCATCAGGACACCTGTTGCTTTGCAGGTGTAAATTCATCAGGCAAAGGATTTAAAGACATACCGGGCTGGAAAAGCTGCAGGCCGAAATAGCGAAGCGTCATTCGGCAGGTTCATGCCTGCGTAGACGGGAAATCAAAAACATTTCACCACAGAGGACGCAGAGTTTCACAAAGTCAAACCACCCCGTAGCAAACTACGGGATATTAGAGCCATAGATATTCACTTGTTGGCTTTTATTCCCATTGGCGCATCCGGGCCGAGCAGGATGGCCAGCCACTGCGTCTTTTCGCCCGACTCCAGCGCCAGTTTGACAATCATGGTTAGCGGCACCGATAACAGCATGCCGACCGGGCCCAGCACCCAGCCCCAGAAAACAAGAGAGAGAAATACAACCAGCGTGGAGAGCCCAACGCCCCTGCCCATAAAGCGCGGTTCAACCACGTTGCCCATCACCACATTGGCCACCACGTAGCCCACGCCGGCCAACAGCGCCTGACCGCCGCCGAGCTGCACCAGCGCCAGCAGAATGGCCGGTACAGCGGCGATAATCGAGCCGATATTGGGCACGAAATTAAACAGGAATGCCACCAGCCCCCACAAGACCGGATAATCCACGCCAATCACGGCCAGCCAGATGGCGATGAATATGCCGGTGGCCAGGCTGACCCAGCTCTTGATTGAAAAATAGGAGCCGACGCTGCTGACGAACTGTTCAAAGCCCTGCATGGATGGCGCTGCATGACCCATGGCGCGCCATTTATGCGGCAGGGCGGCAGCTTCGATGAGCAGAAAGATCACGGTTAGCACAATCAAAAACGTATTGGCCAGCGCATTGCCGAGCCCGGCCAGCAGCTTGCCGGCCATGCCCATGGCGGCGGAGGGGTCAAGCGCCGCCAGCGCCGATTTCGACGAGACAGAAATACCGAAGCCGGCGAGCCACTGCAGGGTGTTGCCGGTCAGGGTTTGCAGGCGCGCCTGATAGGCCGGCAGGTTGTGTGAAAAATCCGCCATCGATGAGCCGACAAACGCGCCAACCAATAAGCCGGCCACCACGATTGTCAGCGCAATGATCAATACGGCGCCTGAAGCCGGAATGTGTCTGGATGTCAGCCAGTTCAATGGCGGCAGGCAGATAATGGCGATAAATGCCGCCAGTAGAAAGGGCACCAGCAGTGAGGCGGCAGCCTGCATGCCGGCCACGACAATCACGAAGGCGGCTGCGCCGATCAACACATTGCGGTGGCAGGATTGGCTCATGGCTGTTCGAATTCGGCCAGTCGCGGGTCGTCCACATCAAATGCGGTTTCTCCGCTGGCAAACATCAGTTTGATGTAAGGCGCGCAGCCGCCGCATTCGACGCCACAGCGCGTGGCGGCCTGAGCGGCGTCGAAATTTTCATAGGCTTTCAGTTGTTTAAAGGTTTTACCGATGCATTCGCAACGGTTGACCTGCTCATCGCACATGCGGTTTCTCCTCTCTTGCAAGTATCGGATACTGGCCGATATCCCCGTCAAACGGCAAGCGTAGCATAAAACCAAGTCGTTGCGTTGGCACCGATTGCAGCTGCTCCAGTCCGATCACCATGCCTTCATGGCCTCGTTGTGGCTGTTTCCGGAAAGTGTGGAATAGCCGATCCCATATCGACAGGTTAAAACCATAATTGCTGTTGGTTTCATTTCTGATGATGGAGTGGTGGATGCGATGCACATCGGGGGTGACAAACAACAGCCGCAGCAGTCGATCCGCGCTTGCGGGTAGCTGTACATTGGCATGGTTGAACATGGCCATGCCATTAAGCACGATTTCAAAAATGATCACAGCCAGCGCCGATGCCCCGAGCAGCGCCACGACTGCCATTTTAATCAGCATGGATAGCAGGATCTCAATGGGATGAAAACGCAGGCCGGTGGTCACATCAATATCGCGATCGGCATGGTGCACCATATGCAGCCGCCAGAGAATCGGCGTGGCATGAAACAGCACATGCTGGGCGTAAATGGCCAGATCAAGCAGAATCACTGCAGCGGCGATGGCCGCGCCGCCAGTCCAGCCCAACATATGCAGCAATCCGAAGTGATGCGCGTCCGCCCACAGCGCAACGGCCACCGCGCCGCCGGGCAGTAGCAGGCGGACAAACAGCCCGTTGATGGCGACGATGCCGAGATTAGCCGGCCAGCGTCGGCGGCCAAAACGGAGCCGACGCCGTGGCGCTACGGCTTCAGCCACCGCCATGATGACGAAAACGAGCAAAAAGACGCCGAAGCGCGCGGTTGTTGCATCCATTTCGTAACCCTGAATGAAAACATGACGGACGAAAAGTAGCATCAGGCGCGGAAGGTTCACCTGCAGCGTGCAAATTCCGCTTGGTAAGCTCGCTCACAGCATATAGCCTGTCGGTAGTGTTGTATTCAGCCTGTTGACTGAACATTTTGTAAATCAGGGGCTGCGCAATGCCCCTGCTTGAAGCTACGGAGGAAACTGATGAAAAAAATGATATCCATTGTGATGGCAGCCGGCTTTATCCTGGCCGCCTGTGCAACCAACCCGAACGACCCGAACAGACATACCAAGCAAAATGCCGCGGCAGGCGCCGCACTGGGCGCACTTGCCGGCGCAGTAATCGGCTATCAGAGCGACCATTCCGGCGGCGCACTGCGTGGCGCGCTGATTGGCGGCGCTGCCGGCGGCGCGCTGGGCGCCGGCACCGGCGTCTATATGGATAAGCAGGAAGCCGAATTTAACCGGCAACTGGCCGAGGAGCAGCGCACGCATCAGATTGAGGTGGAGCGGCTGAAAAACGAGAATCTGAAAATCACCATGAATTCAGAGGTGTCGTTTGCCTATAATTCAGCCCAGCTGACGCCGGCATTCCACAATACGCTGGATAAAGTGGCCGACATCCTCAATCGCTATCCGCGCAGCAGCATCCGCATTATCGGCCATACCGACAGTCGTGGTTCGGTGGAATATAATCAGCGGCTCTCCGAACAGCGGGCGCAGGCGGTTAAATATTACCTGGTCGATCGCGGCGTGGATTCGCGAAGGATTATGACGGAAGGGCGCGGCGAATCCCAACCCCGAGCCACCAACGCGACAGAAGCCGGCCGTCAGCTCAACCGCCGCGTGGAGATGCTGATCATTCCCGATAAGAATATTCAGTAAACGGCTGTATCAACCCTCAAAAAAGCCCGGCCATCGCGCCGGGCTTTTTTTGTCTCCGGTTCCGGCTTCCAAATGTAAAATTTCCGCAATGCTCTGATCTGAATCACACCACGATCACGGTTTTGATTTCTTTGCGTTCCTGGCTGCTTTGTGAGCGTTGATAGTGAACTTATGCGCACTTGCTCTACACTTCGGGATTATGGGTGCTGACAAGCTGAAAATTTATCTGCCCGCCATGCTGCTGGCGCTGCTCGGATTTGCGATTGCCTACCAGTTTGTCGATCCGGCCCCGCCGAGCTCGCTGGTCTTCTCCGCCGGTGAGAAAGGCGGCGCCTATTACGCCTATGCCGCGCGCTATCGTGACTATCTCAGGCAGCGCGGTGTCACCGTCGAGATTCTGGAATCCGCCGGTTCGGTGGAGAATGTGCAGCGGCTACAATCTGGCCGGGCCGATATCGCCTTTGTCCAGAGCGGAATTGTTGCAGACGACAACCAACAGCTTCAATCGCTCGGCAGCATGTATTATGAACCGTTGTGGATTTTTGTGCGGCCCGGTCTGGATGTGCATCTGCTGCGCGACTTCAAAGGCCATCGCATTGCCATCGGCGCGACCGGCAGCGGCACGCAGGCGCTGGCCATGCAACTGTTGACGGCGAACGGCGTTGATGCCGGCAATTCGACGCTGTTACCCTATGACACAGCAACAGCCGCCACTGCATTGGCGCAGGGCAAGATCGATGCGCTGTTTGTGGTCTCGGCGGCCGCCAATCAATCGCTGCAGGCGTTGCAGCGTAATGACGCCGCCCGCCTGATGAGCATCTCGCGCAGCGACGCCTATACGCGGCGTATGGATGCCTTGTCATCGGTGCTGCTGCCGCAAGGGGCGCTGAATCTCGCTACCAATATTCCGTCGCACGATACAACATTGTTGGCCAGCGCCGCCACGCTGGTGATCCAAAAAAATCTGCATCCGGCCCTGCAGGGTTTAATCATGCAGGCCGCCAGCGCCATTCATCACGACGGAAACCTGTTTGCCGCCTCCGGCACATTTCCCGCACCCCGCAGCACCGGCCTGGCGCTGAGCGAAACCGCCGCCCATTACTACAAATCGGGGCCGCCGTTTCTGCAACGCTTCCTGCCGTTCTGGGCTGCCACCATGATCGACC
>JALUYG010000328.1 GCA_027013105.1 Mariprofundus sp. | reverse complement strand
CACCGCAGTCTGGTTATCGGCGGCCGTCGTGTAGGTCTGGCTCTTCTTGGTCGGGATGGTGGTGTTTTTCTCGATGATCTTGTTGAACAGACCACCTTCAACCTCGATTCCGAGACTCAACGGCGTTACGTCGAGCAGCAGCACGTCGGTGACATCGCCGGTGAGCACGGCGCCCTGAATGGCTGCGCCGATGGCCACAACCTCGTCCGGATTGACGCCTTTGTGCGGCTCGGTGCCGAAGAACTCGGCCACCTTCTGCTGCACCAGCGGCATGCGGGTCTGCCCGCCAACCAGCACCACTTCATGAATATCCGAGGCTTTGACGCCGGCATCTTTCAGAGCCTGCCTGCATGGCTTGAGCGAGCTTTCAACCAGATCGCCGACCAGACTCTCGAACTTGGCGCGCGTCAGTTTGATCAGCAGATGTTTCGGGCCGCTCGCATCAGCCGTAATGAACGGCAGATTCACTTCGGTCTGCTGGCTCGAAGAGAGTTCGATCTTGGCCTTCTCCGCCGCCTCTTTCAGACGCTGCAGCGCCAGCTTGTCGGCCATCAGATCCACGCCATTCTCTTTCTTGAACTCATCGGCCAGATATTTAATCAGCACCTGATCGAAATCCTCGCCGCCGAGGAAGGTGTCGCCATTGGTCGATTTCACCTCGAATACGCCATCGCCGATTTCCAGAATGGAGATATCGAAGGTGCCGCCGCCCAGATCGTACACGGCGATCAGATGGTTTTCCTCGGTCTTGTCGAGGCCGTAAGCCAGCGCCGCCGCAGTCGGCTCATTGACAATGCGCAGCACATTCAGCCCGGCGATCGCGCCGGCGTCCTTGGTGGCCTGACGCTGTGAATCGTTAAAGTAGGCAGGCACGGTGATGACCGCATCCTTCACCTCTTCGCCGAGATAATCTTCGGCCGTCTTTTTCATCTTCTGCAGCGTCACGGCGGAAATTTCCTGCGGACTCATCTTCTTGCCGTCCGCCTCCACCCAGGCGTCGCCATTATCGGCGGCCACAATCGGGTAGGAGACCAGTTCATGATGATGTTTGGTCTCGGGTGAATCGAATTTGCGCCCGATCAGACGTTTTACTGCATAGAATGTGTTATCCGGATTGGTCACCATCTGGCGCTTGGCCGGCGCACCGACCAGTCGTTCGCCATTGGCAAACGCCACAACCGACGGGGTGGTGTTATCCCCTTCTGCATTGGCGATCACTTTCGCCTTGTCGCCTTCCATGACAGCCACGCATGAGTTGGTGGTGCCGAGGTCAATTCCTATTACTTTAGCCATATCTATTCTCCTGAACTTGTTTAAACTTGCCTGTGAATCCATTTATGGGGAGGGGCTGTCGCGATTTCAACCCCTTTTTCCAGCGGCTACTTTGCAGGGCCGCTGGAGACCAGCACTTTGGCAGGACGGATCAAACGGCCATGCAGGGTGTACCCGGCCACATGCTGGGCGACCACCGTACCGGCCGGTTCATCGCTCGGCATCTGGGTCAGCGCCTCATGGAAATTGGGATCGAACGCACTGCCGACAGCATCGATACGCTCCACTTCAAAACGTTTCATCATCTCATGCCAGCTGTTGAGCGTCAGTTGCACGCCTTCACGCACAGCCTGCTCGTTGCCCTCCTCGGCTTCCAGCGCCCGCTCCAGGTTATCCACCACATCCAGCAGCGCCGTGGCAAACTTCTCAACGCCGAACTTGTGCGCCTCCGCCACCTCGCGCCGGGTGCGTTTGCGCAGGTTGTCCATCTCAGCCTGCAGGCGCAGCAGCTTATCTTTCAGCTCGGCAATTTCCGCTTCGGCCGCCTGCAACGGCTCCGGCTCCTCGACATCAGGCTCTTCAACCGGCGCCGAATCGACCTCATCGCCGTTTTCATCCAGCCGGACAGCCTCTTCCAGTTCGGCCATGTCGTCCTTCACTCTCTTTTTTTTCGCGCTCACCACTCTCTCCTTCGCCAACTGGCATACAGATATGCGTTTCAAGGCTTTATAGGGCGCCGCTCTTGCTGTTTCAAGCCCCGAAAAGATGTCGAAACCGATCGTCTGCGATAGAATGCCGTCATGATGATCATATCCATTGCCGAACAGCTACTGTATCACCGGCGCAAAAGCGGCGTCTGCTACGCTTATCCGGTATCCACAGCAGCGCTCGGCGCAGGCAATCGGCAAGGCAGCTTTCAGACGCCGCTGGGCCGGCACCGTATCGCCGAAAAAATCGGCGACGGCCTCCCTTTGATGACGGCTTTCCGCGCCCGCCAGCCGGTTCAGATCTATGACCCGGCTAAAGACGACCCGAGGCGCGACTGGATACTGACCCGTATTATACGCCTTGCCGGTTGCGAGACCGGCAAAAATCGCCGCGGCCCGGTCGATAGCTATGCCCGCTACATCTATATCCACGGCACCCATGCCGAACAGCAGATCGGCGCCCCTGCCTCACACGGCTGCATTCGCATGAAAAACAGCGACATCCTGGAGCTGTTCAAACACTGCCATCGAGGTGAATCCGTGCTCATACGCGCCTGACCGCGCACTGCGAAATTCATGCCGCATGAACCGAACCGGCCAGCGTCCGGCTTGCCGTCAGGGTATTATCCTTAATTATTATATGTGATAAAGCATTCTTGCCAATGCATGTTTAAATCTGTCATCATTGCCGACAGGTTCTGATGGCTTCGCGGGAAGGCATCGCCAGGGAGTATGTGCATGCCGCATGTTCACCACACATTAAAGCGTGACCTGACCCGAACGATTCTGCTATGGAGCGGAGCGTTTTTCGCCCTGCTCGGCATTGTATTTATGCTCTCATTCAACATCCTGGAAGGCTATATCCTCGACCTGATGGCCGAGCACCGGCTGAATTATCAAACCCGTGAATTTGCCAAACATCTGAACCAGCAGGACAACCGCTCGATCCACGAGGAGAGCGATGCGCTGGTGCAGGAGCAGCTCATCTCCGCCATTCTGCTGGTCGATGCCAGCGGCGAGCTGATGCACGTATCCTTAACTAAACAGCAACCGCCCGAACTGCAGGCGGATGCCAACGTTAATATCGATAATATTGACGCCCAGGTGGCGGCGCATCGCAACCTGCATCTCTACAGGCGCGCCATCCCCGGCCACAACGCCTCGCTGGTGCTGGTGCTGGATGATCGACCGGTCTCCGTAGCGATTCTTTCCACCACCGCCTCGACCGCCCTGCTGTTGATGCTGCTGGTGCTGTTATCGATCAAGGCGTTGCACTACGCCCTCAGGCGACAACTGGTCGAACCGGTCGATCACCTTAGGGAAGCGGTAGAAGATGATCTGGACGCCGCTGCAATCCACGCACTGGAAGAGGAACTGCCCGATGAGGCGGTGGAAATCCTGGAGGTGTTTGATCAAATAAAACATGCCAGCGATGAGACCAAGGCGCACCTGATGGAGCTGATGGCGGCGTTGCCGGCCTGCTTCTGGTGGTCGGAGGATGGCGAGAGCTATGCCGGGGTCTCCGATAAGTGCACGGTGATCATGAAGAAATCAGCAGCGGAGATTGCCGGCGCGAGGCTATGGGCATGGACGGAGACCGAGGCGCATATCTCCGCGCACCGCAAACGCCTGCAGATGGCCATTCGCCGCGGCGATGAGCGGCTCGATTTCGCCTATCCGATCCAGCATGGCGAGCAAACGCTCTGGTTTGGCGAATCGGTGACCATCTGCTACGACGCCGGCGGCAAGCTCGATATGGTCTATGGCATTGTCAGTGATATCAGCGCCCGCAAAAACCGGCAGCATCAACAGGCCGAACAACTGGAACTGCTGCACCGCATGGAGACCACCGCCACGCTCGTCGGCGGCATCGCGCATGAGTTCAATAACGCGCTGGCCGGCATGAACGGCAACGTATTCCTGATCAAGCAGTCCACCAATGACGAGCAGATGTTGAATCGGCTCAAGCGAATTGAGCAGCTGATCGAACGCTCGGCCGCCATGATCGACAACATGCTCGCATTCGCCAGAAAGAGTCAGGTGCGATCCGAACCCATCCGCCTGGCCGACTTCCTCAAACGCCTGCAGGCCGTCGTTTTCCCCACGCTGCCGAATCATATCCGCTTCAGCGTGAAGATGGATCAGACGCTGCAGGGCGATGAAGCCGGGCGACTGGTGGTTCGCGCCGACAAGAAAAAACTGCAGGAAGTATTGATGCAGCTTATTGAAAATGCCTGCAGCGCAGTTGAGAAAGTCAGCAATCCGTGCATCACGCTGCAGGTGAACACCATGCAGGCCGAAAAGCAGCTGTTACAACAGCACCCACAGCTATCCTCCAGCCAGCTGGTTCACTTGCAACTGCAGGATAACGGCTGCGGCATTCCGGCTGAGATCATTTCGCGTGTTTTTGATCCATTCTTCACCACCCGCGAAGTCGGTCAGGGCACTGGGCTGGGGCTCTCCATGGCCTATGGCTATATTCATCAGATCGGCGGCGCCATCACGGTGGAGAGCGCCGAGGGCGAAGGAGCGACATTTCACCTCTACCTGCCTCTGGACGCCACGCCGCACCCTGAAAAATACAAGGACAGGCTGCTGCAAGGGCATGGTGAAAAGGTTCTGGTGGTGGATGATGATCAGGTATTCCGCGAATCGACCTGCGAAGTGCTGACGCGCATGGGATACCAACCCATGCCGGCATGGGACGGCAAAGAAGCCATCCGCCTGTTTGGACAGCATCAAAATGACATTCGACTGATTTTTATGGATGTGCTGATGCCGGGCATGACAGGCATTGAAGCATCCCGCCAGATTCGCAAGATAGCGCCGGATATCCCCATTATCTTTTTAACAGCCTATGATCGCACCCAGCCGCTGGAGCCCGAAGTCTATGAAGAGCATACCGAACTGATTAACAAACCCTTCCGGATTTCCGTACTCAGCCAGGCGATTCAGGCCGCCCTGCATCCGGATACGCAGCAGAACAGCTGATTGCCTGCCCGTCAGCGCTGCTGCCGGGGGCGTTGGCAGGCCCCTTGCTCTCACAGGATATGAGCAATAACAGAAAGCCGGCTAACGGCAACCGACGCCATGCCTGAACGCAGAATCGATGCGATCGGGAAAGCTGCGCCAAGTTCATGGCATGCCACTGCGCTTCCCAAAAGTTCGCCACACCTGCTCAAAGTCATTTCCGGCCGGCTATCGCAGATGCCGGCTGGCGAAGTGATGGGCGCCGTGGTGCAAAAAGCGGCCAACGGCGCATTTAAAATCACGCTGAATGGCGAAACATTCATTATCAAGGGGCTGCCCGCATCGCTGCTCGGCTCCGAGGTCAACTTTGTGGCCAGACAGACCATGGCGCAGGGCAAACCCGGCATCGGGCTATTCTGGCTGGGGCAGGGCAAGGCGAAACACGCCGCCGCCGAACCGCCCGCTATCAGCCGGGTGCGGCCGCTCTCCAAGCTGCCGGCAACGCTGGGTTCCCGTATGCAGAACATGAACATTCCCGGCCAGATTGAAACCATTCAGGCCGGCAGCATGACGATCGCCGTCGCCCTGCCCGATCAGAAGCATCCGTCCAGGCTGACCCGCCATCAGCTTCAAACCACCCCGGCCAGCTCTTTCAAGCCGGGGCAACCGGTCTTCGTGCGTTTGGCGGCGGCCGGCGACACCCCCGCCCTGGACATCCTGCCGCGTGCGCAAACAGGCAATACTGCGGCTGGCAGCGCCGCCGGCAAACCGACGGCCGCGCCGGAAATGGCCTCCCTGCCGTTCTCTGCCGGCGATATCACTGCGGCCGTGGTGCAAAAGCGGCTGCCCGGCGGCCAAATCCAGCTCAATATAGGGGGCGTCACGGTGGAAGCGCCAGCGCCCGCCCATCTGGAGGCGGGCGATCTGCTCACCCTGCGCATGTCCCGTCCACCGGCCGGATTTCAGTTGCTGTCGGTGCAGAAAAACAGTGCAAAAACAGCAACCGCAGTGGTCAAGCAGAATCTGTCAGCCAGCCATACGCCGCTATCTCAAACCCTGACAGCCATCCGCAATCTGCTGCCGGGCCTGCAAGCCGCAGCGCCGTCGCTTGCCGCCGCCATCGATCAGCTGGAGCGCTGGTACGGTGCGGATACGGCCGATCAGTTCGATAGCAAGCGTCTGGCGACGCTGTTGCGGGATTCGGGAGCCGGGCTGGAAGCAAAGTTGCTGCGCCTCGCACAACCATCGTCGCAACCGACCGGCCAGCAAGCCGCCATCCTGCAGGATTTGAAAGCAATTTTGTTGCAACTCTCCGGCCTTCGCAGCAGCGCCGCCCGTCATGGCGATCTCGTTAAAACCCTTGCCGAACTGGCTCATCACGGCGCCGCCCGCATTGAAACAACCCAGGCGCTCAATGCGCTGGCGCATATTCAGGGCGATCCGATCCGTTTTGAGCTGCCGATGCTGGTGGGCCAGCAACTGGTCAATGTGCAGTTATCCATGCAGCAGCAGGAGCAGGCGCCCGAACAGCAGGAGGGCGGCAAATCCCGGCGCTCGTTTAACGTGCTGTTTGCGATGGAGTTGAGCGGACTGGGCAAGCTGCGGGTCGACAGCGCCGTTTCCGGGCAGTCGGTGCATGCGCGCATCTATAGCGACCGGGCCGACGCCTCTACATTCATTCACGAACATATCACGCGACTGCGGGCGCGCTTGCAGGGAATGGGTTATCAGGATGTGATGCTGCTGGCCGCACAAACGCCGCCCGATGCAGAAACATCGCACCGTTTCGATCAGCTCGCCGCCATGGCGCCGACGTCATTGAATCTGCTGGATGTGATCGCATGAAACAGCATAAAGCCATCGCCCTGAAATGGGACCCTTATCTGGATGAGGCGCCTTCGATGAGCGCCAAAGGCAGCGGCTTTCTGGCGGATGAGATTATCCGGCTGGCGCGGGAAAACAACATCCCCATCCGGGAAGACCGCGATCTGGTGCAGATATTCTCACTGCTGGATATCGGCGCCGCTATTCCACCTGAAGTGCATACCGCCATCGCGGAGATTCTGGCCTTCATCTACTGGAGCAATCAGCAGTATGGCGAAATCTTCGGATCGGACGCACCGCCGGAGAGATGAAATGAACCACATGAAAAACATTTAACCTGCAATTCACGCCAGGCTCAGAAGCACGTCGTTATGGTTCGCCACGTCTGGTGCCATTCCTCCCTCCCCTCCCTAGTGTTTGCGTCAGACATGTGGCCCCGGCAACCGCCGGGGCTTTTCTATTTAGCACGCCAAACAATGCACTTGCATGGATTTCTCCTTTACCCATCTGACGCGCCATACGGAGAGGCTGGCCATATTGCCGGAAAAAGGAGTTGGCATGGCGATTGCTCAAACAGGGTGAGCAACTGACCCCCCTATTCCGGAGCAACCATGAGTAAACAGCCGGCGCTGCCGCCCATTGAGATGTTTCTGCCTGATGAGACGGTCGCCATGGTGAAAAAATATGGTGCGGATATACCGGACGACCTCGCCTTTGAGCAGGAGATGACCATTCTGTTCAGCGATATGCGCGGTTTTACCGAAATGGCGGAGTCGTTCAGACCGCGCGATGTCTACGCCTCCAT
>JALUYG010000327.1 GCA_027013105.1 Mariprofundus sp. | reverse complement strand
GGCGCAATGATCGGCTATCAAAGCGAGGATCGGGAAGATGGCGCGGTGATCGGAGCTCTTTTCGGCGGCATTGCAGGTGCATTTCTTGGCAGTCTGAGGCCTGAATACGTGGACGATGAATATGTTGATGATCGGAAAGTGGAATACGCATATCCCGAATATAGTGACCGGGAAGCCTACGAAGAGCACGAGGAGCAAGAACGAGCCAGAGAGCACTATGCCCGTTTGCCGCATGAACGTCATTATGCCGCTCCCGGATATGGTTACCAGCGCGGTCGCTATCATGACAGCCACGCGCTGCACGAAGCGAGAGAGGCGCATGCTCGCCATGAGGCGCGAGAAGCCCGCGCACGCCATGAGGCACGGGAAGCATGGGCTCGCCATGAAGCTCGGGAAGGGCATGCCCGTCATGAATACCATGAACACCACCGGGCATATCCATATGGCGGAAATCGCCAGTTCTATGCATGGATGGATTGAGATTCCATGCCGCCAACATGCGTCGGCGGCGTTGGCCGCCGTCGCATCAGGGGCGCTGAAAATTCGATATGATAACAAGGTGGAGGCATACCATGAAAATTGAACGCGCCAGAAGAATTGCAGCAAGTTTTGCAGACAGCGTCTCTCTGAAAGTATCTCAGTGCAAACAGGGAATACGGGTTCAATATGGGCAAAGCAGTTGTTATTTCAACCGCGAATCCAGCTTCTGGGCTTATATTTTCACCCTGGCCAATGTTGCGCCTGCCACGGCGTTGCATCCGGGTTACTCACCCATGGTCAATTCGTAAACCGGATTCGTAAACGGGGCCAGAATACAGGCGAGGATGAGGAGGCCCGAATTGGCCCTCAGCGTAAATTACCGGCTGCTGTCGCGATTCGATGCACCGCATCCTCCAGGGTTTTCTGACTAACGGCATAGGAGAAACGCACATGGCCGGGAGAGCCGAAAGCAGTGCCCGGCACCAATGCAACGCCTGCCTCTTCCAGCAACCATTCGCAGATGGCCACATCATCCGACAGTGTTACTCCGCTCGTTGTCGTGCTGCCGATCCAACTGGCGACAGATGGAAATACGTAGAAAGCGCCGTCCGGCATCATGGCATGCATGCCGGGAATGGCATTGATGGCATCCACCAGCCAGCCGCGACGGGTTTCGTAGGTGGCGACCATCTTTTCGAGTTCGTCGGTCGGCCCGGTTAATGCCGCCAGCGCCGCCTTTTGGGCGATGGCGTTGGGGTTGGAGGTGCTCTGTCCCTGAATCTTGGTCATGGCCTTGATAATCGTGTTGGGGCCACCGCAAAAACCGATGCGCCAGCCGGTCATGCAGAAGGCTTTGGATACGCCGTTAAAGGTAATAGTTTGATCTTTCAGGTCCGGATTGACCTGTGCAAAGGTGGCGAACGTTTTGCCATCAAAGAGAATCTTCTCATACATATCGTCAGTAGCGACAATCAGATCGGGGTGTTTGCGAACTACATCGCCAAGCGCTTTCAGTTCATCTGCCGAATAGACCATGCCGGTCGGGTTGGAAGGCGAGTTGAGAAACAGGATTTTACAGCGGTGACACAATACTTCATCCAGTTGCGCCGCCGTAATTTTAAAGTCCGACTCTGCTGAAGTCGGTACAATTACCGGCGCGCCTTCAGCCAGCTTCACCATGTCGGGATAGGATACCCAGTAGGGGGCGGGAATAATGGCGCGTTCGCCCGGATTCATTACCGCCATCAACAGATTGTAGATACACTGCTTACCACCGGTGGATACAAGAATATCATCAGCGCTGTAGTCCAGATCGTTATCACGCTTGAATTTTTCAGTAATCGCATGGCGCAATTCGGGTATGCCCGCCACTGCCGTATAGCGTGTAAAGCCGCTATTGATCGCCGCAATGCCCGCTTCTCGCGCCGCTTTCGGCGTGTCGAAATCGGGCTCGCCGACCGAAAGTGAAATAACACTTCGGCCAGCGGCGCGCATTTCCGCAGCTTTGGCGGTGATGGCCAGCGTGGCCGATGGTTTGATCTGTTGAACGCGAATAGATAATCTTCTCATGACATAATCATGCCACGCAGAAAATAATGCTCAAGCCCGACTTTATTTCATGTATGGTTTTGTTGCATTTGGCAACGATGATCCCGGTTTCTTTGTATCTCTGATTTTATGTGACCTACAGGGGGGCGTCAGGGGCATGTAGTAACAAGAGACGATCAGGACAGATTACTGCATCCATGCCTTGTGATAGGCCAGCATGCGATTGGCATTATCCGGCACCAGCCATTCTGAAGCCATGTGTTTGACCAACGCGGCGCCGTGCGCTGCCGTGTTGGCGTGAATCTGGTGAAACCCGGTGGCGCTGGAAATCTGGGTGCCGGCAATAAATGCCAGTACGACTGCGGTTAAAATAGCTATATATTTCATCATATATCTCCTTGGCGCTATTTGTGTGACGCATCTTGCGTCCACATGGCGAACTGTAACGGCAACGTCTGTACAGGATGTGACAGTGATCACACTGGTGAAAAATTGATCGATTTTATAAGAATCGCCCGATGCCAGTCAGCAAGGCGCGAATGAGTATGGCGGCAGATAACGCCACCCCGATGGATAGTGCGACGGAGAACAGCGCCTCTTTGCGCCCGATCACTTTGACCATCACCGCAAAGGTCGAAATACAGGGTACATAAAACAGCAGAAACACCAGAAAGGTGGAGATTTGAATCCAGTCGAGTAGCTGGCCCACATCGAATGTGCCGAGCGCCTGATAGATCATCACCAGCGACAGCTCTTTACGCAGCACCCCGAACAGAATGGGAACGCCCAGCGCCAGCGGCAAACCGAGCATCCAGCTGGTCACCGGCATCAGGGCCGTATTGATCACACGGTCGCCACCCATAAATTGTAACAGCGCCAGCACCACGCTGCCGGCAACCAGCAGCGGCAGCACGATGGTGACAATATCGCGCGTACGCTGCCAGGTGGATGCCAACAGAGATTTTAGTTGCGGCCACCTGTAGGCCGGCACCTCCTGAATCAAACCGGGACTGACCTCGGGATATCGGTGTGACAACAGGCGTCCCAACACAGCGATGACCAGCAGGCTCAAGCAAAACAGCAGGAATACGCCGGTCGCGCCGAGAAATTTGGCCCCCAGGGCCAAAACCACAGCCGAGCGCGCTGAACACGGCACAAAGGTGATGAGCAGGGAGGCGACCACCCGATCGCGGCTATTCTGCAAGCTGCGGGTGGCCGCAATCGCCGGCACATTGCACCCCAGCCCCAGCAGGAACGGCACGGCCACTCTGCCGTGCAGGCCGATGGCGTGGAAAAAGCGATCCACGACAAAGGCGATGCGATGCATAATGCCGCTCTCTTCCAGCGCAACCAGCATCAACACCAGCGGCAGCATGTAGGGAATGACAATGCCGATCAGCCCGACCAGTCCGTCTGCAACAGCGCGAGCAATCACGCCGACCGCGCTATGCGGCTGCCAGGACGAGATGAACGCGGCCAGTCTGGCGGATGACAAGGCGTCCAGCCCTGTACTGACCTCAAATACCACGAACAGTACGGCGGCAAATACCGCCAGCGAACCGACCAGCCCCCAATGCGGGTGCAGAAACAGCATATCCAGCCGCTCTTCCCAACCGGCTGCCGGTTGCTGCACGCTGTGTGCCACCGCCTCATACAGACTGACCGCACGGTGATGGCGGTCAGCCTTCACCTCCTCAGTCAGCTTTCTGGGCAATGCTCTGTTGGCCTGTTCGCGCAAGCTGTGAATAGCCGGCGCCACCTCGGGAAAGTGATTTTTGATTTCGGTGCGCAGATAATTATCCTGCTCCAGCAGATTCATGGTCAACATATTGGCGGGTATCGAAAATGCCTGCCGAATCTCAGGCCGATCCACCACGTGATGCAGGCGGTTGGCCCACTCTTGAATGTGCGGGCTGGGCGGTTGCGGTAACGGGCATACCGGATGACGACCACTGTATAATACTGTCTCAAACAGCTTTTCCAGTCCGTGCCCTTTCAAGGCGATGGTTGGGATAACCGGCGCACCGAGTTTTTCAGACAGCAGATCCACATCAATCTCAATGCCTTTGCGGTGCGCCTCATCCATCATATTCAGCGCAATGACCACAGGCAGGCCCAACTCCGCCAGTTCCAGTGACAGCTCCAGATTCTGTTGCAAAGCGCTGGCGTCGATCACCTGAATCAATACGTCCGGGCGCGGAAACGGCGCCGGAGGCGCGCTGCGCTCATGGATGGAAATCAACGGACGGGCATCGCCCCAGAGCAGATATTTCAGCGCCTCCAGATCGTCGCCGGCGAGGCCGCGCAGTGAAGGCAGACCGGGTAGATCGACAAGATGAATTTCATCAACACCAACCTGAACCGCACATTCGGCATAGGGTTTACGGGTGCCGGTTAATTTGCCGGTGCGGTAACGGGTGCTGGCCACCGCATTGAAAATTGTGCTTTTGCCGCTATTGGGATGTCCGACCAGCGCCACCCGCAGCCGCTGATCGCCGCGATAGACATGATCATGCAGCGTGAGCGGCGCGGGAGATTCGATAAATGGCTGTTTTGACACCGATTCACCCTGATAAAGGCGAGCAGCAAGTCAAGTAGTCGTTGCCCTCTATCCGGCACGAAAAAACCGGCAAAATGAAATCGGGCTATCATCCAAAAAACGTGGTTTTCACGCTCCGGGGCTGGAAAATATCGCGCAGTGGCTGTAAACGACTTGCTCCACCTGATCGCGACCCGCATCCGAACCGAGCGTCTGCATGGATGTGACCGGTGCATCCGCCATGCCGCACGGTACAATGCCCGAGAAGTGACGCAGGTTGGGGTGAATATTCAGGGCGATGCCATGAAAGGTGATCCACTTGCGGCAGCGCACCCCGACAGCTGCAATCTTTTTGCCGCCAACCCAGACGCCGATGCCGCGTGGATCACGGCCAGCCTGAATACCGAAATCGGCCAGCGTGCGGATGATCGCCTCCTCCAGCCGATGCACATGACGATGCAGATCCTGCTCCGCCCTCAAGTCCGCCATGACATAGCAGAGCAGCTGCCCCGGCCCGTGATAGGTGACTTCACCGCCGCGGCCAGTGGCGTACACTGCGATGGATTCGCCATCGATGCAGCGGCTTAACACATCAGCCTCGCTGCCGGACGTGCCAATGGTGTAGAGCGGCGGATGCTCGGTAAAAATCACGGTCGGTTCTGCATCGCCGTTCAGAATGGCGTCGACCAGCGCCTCCTGCTCGGCCACGGATACCGGATAATCCTGCCTGTCGTGATGAATCATGCGCATGGGCGCAGACTAGAGATATGCTGATTGATTGCCATTGAAATGACCTTCACATTGACCCGGCCGCAACGCGCCATAGAATCCACCATCCCCGTTCGCGTACGGGGCAAGGAGTTTGCCGCTGTGAGCGAAAAAATCGATGTCAATGCACTCTCGTTTGAACAGGCGCTGGCCGGTTTAACCGAACTGGTTGAAAAGCTGGAATCGGGCGAGTTACCGCTGGAAGAGAGCGTCGCGGCGTTCGAGCAGGGCGTCAAATTATCGCGCCGTTGTGAAGCGCTGCTGGATCAGGCCGACCAACGCTTGCAGCTGCTCGACGACGACTCATCTGAACGGCCCTCATAAGTCAATGCAAGCGCCCGCATTTCTTTCTGCGCATGCCGGCCATGTGCAAGATGCACTG
The DNA here is from genome assembly GCA_027013105.1 of Mariprofundus sp. Lineage (GTDB taxonomy): Bacteria > Pseudomonadota > Zetaproteobacteria > Mariprofundales > Mariprofundaceae > Mariprofundus. Next base: position 2,016 of record JALUYG010000327.1, on the reverse strand, counting down.
GTTGAGATACTGGATGCGCGCACGGCGGTTGTGCCGGAACGGCTGCTCGAAGCCATGCGTTACAGCCTGCTGGCCGGTGGCAAGCGCATACGTCCGGCGCTGCTGCTGGAGTGTTATGCCGCCTGTGGAGGAAAGCGCCCTGCCGTCGCGATGCCGGCGGCGCTGGCCATCGAGTGCATCCACACCTATTCGCTGATTCATGATGATCTGCCCTGTATGGATGATGATGATATGCGGCGCGGCAATCCGACCTGTCACAGGCGGTTTGATGAGGCCACTGCTGTGCTGGCCGCCGATGCGCTGCAAACACTGGCTTTTGAACTCATTGCGCAAAGCGATTCGGATGCCGAACTACGTTGCCGGCTGCTGCATAGTCTGGCTCTGGCAGCCGGCTGTCAGGGCATGGTGGGCGGTCAAATGCTCGACATGCAGGCCGAAAGCGGCAGTGAAGGCATGGATATGCTGGCGGTCGAGCGCATTCATCTGCATAAAACCGGGGCGCTGCTCCGCTGGAGCTGTGAAGCCGGCGCCATGCTGGCCGGCGCTGATGCAGGGGCGCTGGAGGCCTGTTCGCGCTACGGCAAGGCGGTCGGCCTGCTGTTCCAGATTGCCGACGATATTCTGGATGTGACCGCCAGTTCGGCTGAGCTGGGTAAAAGCGCCGGCAAGGATATGGCCCAGAACAAGGCGACCTATGTCTCCGTGCTGGGGCTACAGCGGGCTCGCGAACTGGCCGACGAGATGCAGGAGCTGGCCATATCCGCCTGCCGGCCGATGGGCCGCCGGGCCGAGCACCTGCAGTCGCTGGTGCATTATATTCAGGAGCGTGGCAAGTGACCTACCCGATGCTGGAAAAAATTCGCGGCGTTTCTGATCTCAAGGCGCTGTATGAAGATCAGCTGCCCGCACTGGCTACCGAGATGCGTCAGTATCTGATTGAAACACTGGCGCCGATCGGCGGCCATCTGGGGGCCGGGCTCGGCGTCGTGGAGTTAACCATCGCACTGCACTATCTGTTCGATTCGCCGCGCGATAAAATTGTCTGGGATGTCGGTCATCAGGCCTACCCGCATAAAATTCTCACCGGTCGCCTCTCCGGTATGCCCTCCATCCGCCAGTATGGCGGCTTGTGCGGCTTTACCAAGCGCAGCGAGTCCGAACACGATCCATTCGGGGCCGGACACGCCTCCACCTCGATTTCAGCAGCCTACGGCATGGCTTGCGGTCGTGATTTAAGCGGAGAAGATTATCATACCATCGCAGTGATCGGCGATGGCGCGCTCACCGGCGGTATGGCCTTTGAGGCGTTGAATCATGCCGGCGCGCGAAAGAATCGCTTGCTGGTCATCCTCAACGATAATGAGATGTCGATTGCGCCCAATGTCGGAGCGATGTCCTCCTATCTGGCCCGCATTATTACCGGCAGGCCTTACACGCAGGCACGGGATACCGCCAAGCGACTTCTGGAGCGGGTGCCCGGCGCACTCGACGCCGCCAAACGTGTGGAAGAGCATGTCAAAGGCATGATCACCCCCGGCACCCTGTTTGAGGAGATGGGATTTCGCTATGTCGGCCCGATCGACGGCCATGATTTCTCTCACCTGCTGCCCACGCTGGCCAACTGCAAGGAGCTGGACGGGCCGATTCTGCTGCACACGATCACCAAAAAAGGGCTGGGCTTTTCGCCGGCAGAAGAAGATCCGGAAACTTGGCACGGGCTCGGCCCCTACAATGTGCAAACAGGCCTGCCCAACAAGAGCGCGGGCAAGCCGCCAAGCTACACCGAAGTGTTTGCCGAAACGCTGGCCGATCTGGCCGACGCCGATGAGCGCATTGTCGCCATTACTGCGGCCATGCCGGGAGGCACGGGTCTGTCGCGTTTCGCCCGCCGCCATCCCGAACGATGTTTCGACGTCGGTATCGCCGAACAGCACGCCGTCACCTTCGCCGGCGGCCTCTCCACCGCCGGCAAGCGCCCGTTCGTAGCGATTTATTCGACCTTCATGCAGCGCGCCT
>JALUYG010000326.1 GCA_027013105.1 Mariprofundus sp. | reverse complement strand
GGCCAGTCCCATGGCCACCACATCCTGAACGCGCATCGGCAGCCTCGGCGCAGCGTCGTGCAACTGGTGCAAAAAACCGATCCGCCGCAGCAATGCGTGGCGGGAAAACCGGGTCAGGCAGTGGCCGAACAGGTCAATATGGCCGTGGGAGGGGGCTGTTAACCCGGCGACAATATTGAGCAGCGTGCTTTTTCCAGCTCCGTTAGGGCCGACAATGCCGATAAAGTGGCCGGCCTCCAGTTGCAGATTGACGCCGTCGAGAATCGGCCTCTCCGCCGGCCCGAAACTGAGATGGCTGATCTGAACGACCGGGGGGCTCATGGGTGTTGCCGATCCTGAATGCGGTCGATATTCATCTGCATCAGCTCGCGCCATGCCAGTCCGCAACGGCCCAGCGCATCAAGGGTGATGCGATGCGGCGGACGGACGGCATGGCCGGCCAGCCAGTCCAGCGCCCGATTGCTGTGGCCGGCGTCATCCAGCAGCCAGGCGTCTGGGTGACGGTTGAGCGTGGTCAGTGCGGATTCGAGTTTGTGCGGCCCCATTTCGTGGCCGTGATGGCGCGATTCCAGTACGGCCAGCACGGTCACACCCATATGCTGCATCAGCCGTCGCCAGGACGGATGCTGCATCAGCACGCCGGCAGAGCCGAGCCCGGAGAGTGCCTGGCGCCATGCCTGTTCCACATCCTGCGTCTGCTGCAGGGCTTTAATCAGTGCCGAATCAATGGATTTCCGTTTTTTCGGATGCAAGCGGATCAACGCTTTGGCGATCAATGGCAGCGCTTCGCGCACGGATGGCGGGTTGAGCCAGCCGTGATCGGTATCCGGCCACAGCTGCAGCGTTCGGGCGCGCTCCGGCAGCAGCGGCCAGCCTGCATCATCGGCGCCGGCGCGAATGAGCAGTTTGCTGCGTTGCAGCGCTTCCACCTTGCGGGGAGATAGCTGAAAATGGTGCGGGTCAGCGCCGGCTGGCAGCAGGCAGGCGACCTCCGCCTGTGGTTCCAGCATTGCGACCAGCCCCGCCAGCGGCGGCAGCGTGACAGCAATTTCAGCCGCTGACGCAGTCATGGGCATGAGCAGTATGACTGCTGCCGTCAGTCGTCGGAATATGGAAATTTGGCGCATGAGGCCGGAATGCTATCATCTGGCAGAGTGGCATGAAACTTGATTGTCCCTTGATCATTTATCTGCTTTTGAGGACACTGCCAGGCTTATGATCTCACCCGATTATTTTTCATTTCGCTGGAGTTGGTACCGGCCGATTCTGAACCGGCAGGGTGAGCCGGCTGATCGCTGCGCCGTGGATGTGCAGCGCTTGCCGATTCGCGTGCCGGGCGCACAGGCGCGTGAGTATATTCCCTATGCCGTGCAGCCGGAGGTGGAGCGGGCCATTGTGACTGCGCTGCGGAAACTGCAGGCCTACGCGGTGCGTTATATGGTGCGCGGCGAAAAGGTTTCGGCCCATACGCTGCCGCACATGGATGAGAAGGTGCGGCGCATGGTGGCTTATCTGCGCAAGCAGAATCCGCATCTGTCGCGCGATCTGTTGCACCACTGGTGCGCCGATCCCAAGGGGGCGACGGCGCTGTTGAATGTCTGCGAAGCGATGTGGGAACAGGGTTGGAAACAGGATCAGGCCGATGCTGCGCCCTGGGTGCCGGCCATCAATGTGCTGCTGTTAAAGCTGATTCGTCAGGCGATCGCCGGCTTGTCCGGCGAGCATGCCGAGCAGACGAGCCATGTGATGCTCTGCGTGACCGGAGGGCTTTATGTGTGGGCGCTGCAGCATTTTTTGAAACGCTATCTGGAAGGCGTGGTTGAGGTGACGCGCATCGCCACCTATGAATCGATGATGCTGCCCGCTACGCCGATGGCATTTTTACAGTATCAGCCGGATGCATCGCTACTCGGCGATGACAGCCGCATTATCCGCGCCTACGGGCTGGAGCCGGAAATTGTACCGCGTATGCGCCAGTTGCGCGCCAAAGTGGGCATGCACAATGAGGGCGGCATGTTGCAACTGCTGGCCAGAGACAAACTCGGCGCGCACCTGCAGCGACGGACATGGGCGAGGCTGTCGCTGTGGAAACTGGCCATGGACAGCAATTTCGGCGGCTGGATGCGCTATGTGCTGAATGCCAAGCAGTTGGACCAGTTGCTGGCCGGTCAGATTCAGCCCGATGAAGCCGCCATGGAAAATCTCAACGCCAATCGGACGACGCCGGTGGCCAAATGGTTGCTGGCGAACATGGCAGGCGGTCGGGCTGTCAAGGCGGTGGGTGAGCCGTGGCTGCAGGATAATATCACCCTGATGGCGTTTCGGGTGTTTGATGAAGATGTCAAAGTCGAGGTGGCCAGGCGGCGTGCGGAGACATCCTGGCTGGATCGCAGGGCGCAGTTGATGCAAAAAAAGCAGTCCGGCAGCGGGGCGGGCCAGGTTGCAGGGCTGCGCAGCGGCGGTTTGCGCAGCGCCGGCGGCCTGCGCAGCGGCGCTGCCGGACAAGCTGGCGGTGAAGCCGATGCGGTGCTGGCGAAAGCATGGAAGGATGGCGAGTTGGTGCTGATTCAGCCGGATGTGACCAGAGCGCTGCATAGCGGCCAGGTGTTGTCGCAGCGCCAGGGCTGCCTGAATATCGAGTGGTCGGAATATCTGGCCAGAATGCACGCCTTGTATGGCAGCCACAGTACGGAGTTTCTGGCCAAAACACTGTTGCCTGAGCTGATGAACATGCTGGATGGGCGCGAATATCTGTTTCTGGACGCCTGTTCTGCTTCCGGCTGCATGTTGCGCGGTTCAGTGCTGGCGCTGGTGCAGGCTGGAATCGAGCTGCGGCAGCAGTTGCGCCGCTGGCTGGTGCAGGCGTTGGGGCAACATGACGCCTGCATTGAGGATGTCGGCATGCCGGCGCTGTCGATGTGTCTGGATATGACCGGAGAGTGGTCGTTTTCCGAGTTCACCCATCCGCATCTGGGCGTGCAGCGCATCGCATTCTCATTGGCTGTGCCGCAAGTCAGCGCCGGCGTGCGCCGGGATCGGGGCGCCAGGCCGCCTGTGGCGAAGGGTGACGACAAATGTGCGCTTCCTTTGGGGCAGGTGCACGTCACCACCGTGAAAACAGCGACAGGGCGGCGATTGCAGTTGATGTACAATGCCGGCTTCGCCCTGACGGAATCCGCCCTGACCGAGCTGACTGCCGTATTGGGCAATAAAGCCGCCATCCGCAGCCTGCGATTGCAGGCATCGGATCTCGCCGGGGTGCTGGATGAATATCAGCTGCCGGCCGGGGGGCTGGATGTGCTGGTGATCCAGCGTTTCGGCCACGATGATGAAGCGCCGTGGCTGTTGATCAAGGCCGGCAAAACCAGTCTGGCCGGCGTGGATACGGATATTTTTGAATTGATGGATGCCGATGCGCCTGCGACGGCCTGTATGATTGAACGCGGACTGATGCGCTGGACATGATCTCTGTGCTGCAACCGCCTGCGCTGCAAAAAATGGATGCAGGCCCGGATGCGTGGGCGCATGCCCTGAACGGCAATTTCAGAAACAGCTGCAAACGCTGGCTGAGCGCAGCCGATATGCCGGATTTGCCGGAGCGCGTCGCTGTTGGCTGGTCGGGCGGAGCGGATTCGACGGCGCTGCTGCTGGCGTTGAAATGCAGCGGGCGCGATGTCATGGCGTGGCATGTTGATCACGGCTGGCGCGATAATTCGGCGCGGGAGGCGGCGCAGCTGGCTGAACAGGCGGCGGCATGGGGCGTCGCTTTTGTTTCGGCGCGTCTGTCCGCCGGCGTGCATGCCAGTGAGGCGCAGGCGCGGGCCGGGCGTTATGAGCAGTTTCAAAGCTGGAGCCGGCAATTCCATTTGACCACGCTCTGCCTGGGGCACCACCGGGATGATCAGGCCGAGACTGTCTGCATGCGGTTGCTGCAGGGGGCCGGGGCTGCGGGATGTCGTGGCATGTGGCGTGAACGACAGATCGGGGCGCTGCGGGTGGTGCGGCCATTGCTGCATCTGCCGTCGAAGACCATGCGGCAGGCCATGAGTCTGGCCGGTATCGACTGGCTGGAAGATTCGACGAACCGCGATATGCGCATCTGGCGCAACCGGATTCGCCACCGGCTCTTTCCCGCCATGGCGAAGGCCGGCATCGCGCCGGACGCCCTGTTTCTCAGGTGGCAGCGGCAGGCCGAATCTGTGACGCTACGCCTTGATGCGGCGGCCGAACTGTTGATGCAGCAATTAAGCCGGACTGAAACAGGGCTCTGCCTGCCGTGGGCGCTCTGGGTTAACAGTGTGCCGCCGACAAGGGCGCGATGGCTGCAAAAATGCATGGCCCAACTGCTGGGAGACGGCGTCACGCCGGGTCGCCGCCACCTGATCATGGTGGAGGCATGGACCCGAAAAAGCGGCCGTGGCGGGCTTGATTTATCACGTTGCCGTCTCTACAGAGAGCGGGATTACTTGCATCTGCGGCCGGCCACGTCAGCTTTTGGCCGGCATTAACAAGTGTTGTTCATCTGCTTTTCATACAAACGGCGCAAGATTGCGCGCCACTGCGTGATTCTGTCATGCCGTGTAAGTAACCAGAAAGCAAGCATGACTGAATTGAAGCGAGGATAGAAATTTATGGGTAAGAATATACTGCTGTGGGTTGTCATCGGCCTGACCATGATGAGCCTGTTCAATATGTTTTCCACGCCGATGACCAAGGCGAATAAAATGGCCTACTCCACCTTTATCGAGAAAGTCGATCAGGGCATGGTGGAGACAGCGACGATCAAGGATAACGAAGTGGTCGGTCAGCTGCGCGATACATCCGGCGAGTTAAAGAATTATGATGTGACGGTGCCGATGAATGACGCCAGTTTGTCGCAGCGCCTGCTGGATCAGCATGTGGTGGTCAACGTCAAGGAGAAAGAGGAGGTGCCGTTTTTCCTGTCGGTGTTGATCTCCTGGTTCCCGATGCTGTTGCTGATCGGCGTATGGGTGTTCTTTATGCGTCAGATGCAGGGCGGCGGCAAGGGCGGCGCCATGGGCTTTGGCAAGAGCAAGGCCAAACTGCTGAATCAGGATAATGCACGGGCCACCTTTGAAGATGTGGCCGGCTGCGATGAGGCCAAGCAGGAGGTCACCGAGGTGATCGAATTCCTGCGCGATCCCTCCAAGTTCACCCGGCTCGGCGGCAAAATTCCCAAGGGCATGCTGTTGGTGGGCCCTCCCGGCACCGGTAAAACGCTGTTGGCGCGCGCCATTGCCGGCGAAGCGGATGTACCGTTTTTCTCGATTTCCGGTTCCGATTTTGTCGAGATGTTTGTCGGCGTCGGCGCATCGCGCGTGCGCGATATGTTTGAACAGGCCAAGAAGCATGCGCCATGCATTATCTTTGTCGATGAAATCGACGCCATGGGCCGTCATCGCGGCGCCGGCATCGGCGGCGGCAATGATGAGCGTGAGCAGACGCTGAATCAGATGCTGGTCGAAATGGACGGTTTCGAGTCCAATGAGGGCGTGATACTGGTGGCCGCCACCAACCGTCCCGATGTACTCGATCCTGCGCTGCTGCGCCCCGGTCGCTTCGATCGGCAGGTGGTGGTGCCGCGCCCTGATCTGCTGGGCCGCGAACAGATTCTGAAAGTGCACATGCGCAAAGTGCCGCTGGCTTCCGATGTGAATGCCAAGGAACTGGCGCGCGGCACGCCGGGTTTTTCCGGCGCTGATCTGGCCAACCTGGTCAATGAGGCGGCGTTGAACGCGGCCCGTTATGATCGCGACAAAGTTACGCGGGCTGATTTTGAAACAGCCAAGGATAAGGTGATGATGGGCACCGAGCGGCGCTCCATGATTATCTCCGACGATCAGAAAGAAACCACGGCCTATCACGAGGCCGGCCATACGCTGGTCGCCAAACATCTGAAGCATGCCGATCCGGTGCATAAGGTGAGCATTATTCCGCGCGGACAGGCGCTGGGCATCACCATGCAGATGCCGGAAGAGGACAAGTTCAACCACGACAGGGAGTATCTGCGCGACCAGATTTCCATCATGATGGGCGGCCGACTGGGCGAAGAACTGGTGCTGGGGCAGATGACTACCGGCGCATCCAACGATTTCGAGCGCGCCACCCAACTGGCGCGCAATATGGTCACCCAGTGGGGCATGTCGGATGAACTGGGGCCGATGGTTTATGGCGAGCGTGAGCACGAGCCTTTCCTGGGTCGTGAGATTACCCGCCAGACCAACATTTCGGAGGAGACGGCGCGCAAAATCGATGCGGTTGTGCGTAAGCTGATCGAGGACAACTATGATCGGGCCAGGAAAATTCTGGAACAGCACATGGATCAGTTGCACCTGTTGGCCAAGGCGTTGATTAAATATGAAACGCTGGATACAACCGATATTGATCGCGTCATGGAGGGCAAGGAGCCGCTGCTGATCAAGGAGTATGAAGCCAGGCCATCTTCAACCGGCACGCCTCCGGAGGAGCCGACCGATAAGGTTGATGTCGGCGGTGAAGCGAAAGCGGATAAACCATCCGGGGATGAGGCCAAGGCCAACTGATGCCATCGCGCTGGCAGCGTCCGCTGACTGAAGACGGTCAACGGGGCGATGTATGGATCATGGGGGTGCTGAATTGCACCCCCGATTCGTTTTCGGACGGCGGCGATTATTTCAGTCCTGACGCCGCCATTGTGCACGGCATTGAGATGCACGAACAGGGCGCGAGCATCATCGATGTGGGCGGGGAATCGACCCGGCCCGGCGCTGCGCCTGTGTCTGAGCGTGATGAGCTGGCGCGAGTTATCCCGGTGATTCGGGCGCTGGCGGCGCACGGCTGTACGGTGTCGGTGGATACCATGAAAGCGGCCGTCATGCGCCAGGCCGTCGCTGCCGGCGCCAGCATTATCAATGATGTTAGCGCCCTAAGCTTTGACCCTGAATCCTTGCAGGCGGCGGCTGAGGCCGGAACGGATATCTGCCTGATGCATATGCAGGGCAAGCCGGAAACCATGCAGCAGCAGCCTGAATATAACGATGTGGTGCAGGAGGTGTCGGATTTTTTTGCACGCCGTATCGATGCCTGTTTGCAGGCCGGCATACAAGCTTCTTCGATCATCCTCGATCCCGGCATCGGGTTCGGTAAACGACTGCAGGATAATCTGGCACTGATTCGCGCCACGGCCCATTTCAAAGCAACCTTCGATATGCCGTTACTGCTCGGCCTGTCGCGAAAGTCATTTTTAGGGCGTCTGACCGGAGCCCCCGTTGAAGATCGCGAACTGGAAACGGCTGTGGCTGGCGCCATCGCCATTGCCTGCGGCGCCGATATATTGCGCGTGCATGATGTTGCGCATCAACAACGTGCAATCCGCGTAGCTGCTGCCTTGAGCGCATTTGATCAAAGGGTGTAGGAAACTCAGGCGGACAACAGAAACTCGCAGGATGCATGAAGGCGTATTCATAACCGCTTCTGATCTGGCATTCCGACAGGGCAATCGCATTAAAATGGCATAGGCATTCATGCGCAGGTTCACCGTTTAGCTCTGACAATGTACCAGAGTGATCAGTGGCGGTTTTCGGATTGAAACTCAGTCATTCTGCTTAGGGTTTTGCGGAATAAGTGCTTAGATAACAGTAGTTTATATCACTAGTGTCCCAACGTTTTATCGAATAAATTCAACTGGTTAGCCATATCGTTGTTCTCCATTTTGCAGTCCTTTTTCGTAACTATTTGATTTAACGGCATT
>JALUYG010000325.1 GCA_027013105.1 Mariprofundus sp. | reverse complement strand
CTGGTACGCAGCCGTGCATCCACATCCACTCCTCTGGGGCTGTAGTTGACGCTGGCGGCTTCCAGATTCAGACCGTTGACATTGGCGCGCCGGCCAGTGGCAATGAGCAGATGCGAGCCGATGGCGCACTGTTTGCCCTTGTCTGATTCGCAATAGGCGGCGATGCGTCCGTCATCTGTTTTTTTCAGCCTGAGATTGCGCCCGCCTTCGACCAGGTGCAGCCCCTCATCCTGCAGGCGCTGAATCACGATCTTCGTCAGTTCCGGATCATCCTTGACCAACAGCCGCGCCATTTCCATCACTGTCACTTCGGAGCCGAGCCGCCGATGCGCCTGCGCCATCTCAATGCCGATCGGGCCGCCGCCGATCACAATCAGATGATCGATGGCGTCGCTGTTGTCAAAAATATTTTCATTGGTGAAATATTCGACCTGATCGAGCCCCTCAATGGGTGGCACGAAGGGAGATGAGCCGGTGGCCAGAACAAAACATTTGGCCCGGATCAACTGATCGCCGGCGCGCAGGGTGTGGGCATCCTCAAACCGGCCGGCGGCCCGAATAACGGTGACGCCGAGCGACTCAAAGCGCTGCTGGGAATCATTGGGCGCGATGGCGGCGATGACGCCGTGAATATGATCATGCACGCCCCGCCAGTTCACTGCCGGCTCCGGCAGGCTGATGCCAAAGCGCGCCGCTTCGCGAGCCGACTGCGCCATATGCCCGGCGGCCAGAATCGCTTTGGAGGGCACGCAACCGCTGTTCAGGCAGTCGCCGCCCATGTCGCCTTTTTCCACCAGGGCTACTGTCGCCCCCATCTGCGCCGCGCCAGCCGCCACGCTCAAGCCCCCTGAACCGGCTCCGATCACGCACACATCGACTTTAATCATATCTGTTCTCCGTTGTCTTTGCTTCTCATCCGCGTTCATCTGCAGTTCCTGACTTTGATTGAAATTTCTTGTAGATCACCGGAACCATCGCCAGCAGGGCCAGCCCTGCGAAGGCGGCCATCAGTTGCGGCGTCATCACATGGGCCAGCGAAATATCGCCGCCCTGATCCAGAACAGCGCCCAAACCTGATCCGGTCAATGCAAACACGAAGGTGGCCGGCATGATGCCGAAAAAGGTGGCAATCACATAAATACGCAGCGGCACGCCCAGAAATGCCGGCGCCAGATTGACCAGAAAGAACGGAAACAGCGGCACCAGCCGCAACACAAACATATAACTCAGGGCGTTGTCGGCAAAACCGGCCTGCATCTTTTTTACGCTCTCTCCCGCCCTGGCCAGCAGGAAATCGCCGAGCGATGTTTTGGCGATCAGAAACAGCGCCGTCGCACCGATGGTTGCGCCGCTCACCGCATAGAGTGCGCCGAGATTGGCGCCGAACAGCAGGCCGCCGGAGATGGTCATCACCAGTCCGCCGGGCAGAGAAAATGCCACCACGGCAATATAGGCGAGGATATAGAGCAGCGGTGCGATGATGGCGTGCGCCGCCACCCAGGCCGATAACCACGCCTTGTGCTCGGCCAGCGCTTCAAAGCTGATGAAGCGCCCCAGGTCAAAGATGTAAAACAGCGCCAGAACAGTGATTAGCACAAGCAGCGGCAGGAATCGTTTTATGGTAGTCATTCTTTCTCCAATATCTGTTTCGTCGGGAGGCCGTTGGTATGATTACATGGCGAATGATTACAGATGCCGCCACAACATACTGTGTGATTTTGCCTCGCACCTGTTTGCTTCAACTTGCACCTGCCTGTTTTACGGATACTGTTCGCGCCAATTTTTATATGTGAGGAAACTACCATGAGCACCAGGAAAATAACCAAAAAAGAGCTAACCGGCAAGGCGGCTGAACTGAATCTGAAAGGCGCGGCGAAACTGCGCAAAACCGATCTGATTCACGCTATCCAGATTGCCGAAGGCAACACCGACTGTTTTGCACGCATCAGCAACTGCGCAGTCAGCCCATGCCTGTATCGGGCGGAATGCCAGGCCTGACGACGGCGTAAGCATTCATCTGGCGCCTATGGATGGGCGCGCTATCTATTATTGGATCTGCGGAATAATTGCACAGCAAGGCCGCCTTTCATCTCGAAAGGCGGCCTTTTTGGTGTGATTATTTCAGCTTTTGATACCAGGCGCCGTCAATGCCGTGGTAATCCTTGAGGAACTTTTTGAATACCATGGCGGCGCGTTCATTTTTAAAGCCGCTTACCCGAACGCGGTACCAGATTCTTCCCTTGACCGGGACCCGAACAAAGTGGGCTTGGATATCCTTGGCCTTCAACTGACGAATTTTTCTTTCGGCCGTCTCTCTGGATTCAACCGAATAGATATTAACCACCCAACCCTTCACCGATCCCGGGGCGACTTCGTGCCTGAAAAGGGGTGATGGGATCGCTTTGGCCGGTGACGAGTGAACTGTTTTTACCGGCGGCCTCGATGCAACCAGATGCGCGGTTCTTTTTTTTGTCCGGTTGGCGGTATGTTCGGGTTTCAGTTTGACAGCCTGCTGTGCCACCACGGCTTGAGAAGGCGTTGGGGAAGGGAGGGTAGCTGCCGTGCTTCTAGGCGCTTTTTGAGTTGGGGTCGGTTGTTCCACGACTGCGCGCCACTGCTCGCTTGTTTTGCTGGCGACCACTTTAGTGAGTGCGTCAATTTGCTGCTGCATGGTCTCAAGGCGACTGTTTAGGGCGCTGCTTTGCTGTTTCTGCTGCTGTTTGAGTTCCTTGATCTGTTGTTCAAGCCTGAACGCCGTCTTTTTCAACGACGCGTTTTCGTCGGAAGCATTCAGACCCATCCAGACGGCCAGTGATGCAACCAGAATGGCCGCCAGTCCCAGCGTGAACATCAGGCTGTTGGCCAGGCTGCGACCGGTTTTTGCGGCCGCTTGCGGCGCTTTTGGAACTGTGGCTTCCGGTTCGCAAGCAGGGGTTGAGATTGGCGTCTGTGAAGCCGCTGCGGCTTGTTCGGGCACGGGTTCGGCTTTGGGCGCCGCCTCGGCTGGCTCAGGCGCAGGGGGCGTATCCATGCCAGCCCGGTCTGGCTGCGGCGTTTCGCTGTCGTCGGCGTGTTCGGGTTGCTGTGCGCTCACCGGATCACCGCCATGTTCAAGCAGTTGCTCAAGCTCTTTTTCCAGTGCTTCTGCAGAGGCCTCCTCCGGCGCGTTGATCGGTTCCTCTTCATCGGGTTCATCAATGGGCATGTCCAGATCAAACAGATTGTCGGAGTCCAGAATGTCATGACCGGATATGGCGTTATCACCGACGTCGATGTTTTGTTCCGGTTTGTTTGTGTCGTTGTCGCTCATGCATCCCCCGCGTTCCAGTTGTAACAATTCCAGTCGTAACAATTCCAGTCGTAACAATTCCGCCGCATGCTCGGGATGCAGCTTGTTCGGATGTCGCTACGCCGAACAGCCGCATACCCTGTTTGATCAGGCTGAATGCAACTATCGCCAGCTACGGCTTTTGAATCCAAGCATCTTTGATGCCATATTTTTTTGCCATACGATTTTTTTGGCTGATCGCCTCCCGCCTGTTGCTAAAACCGGTCATACGAAGCCGGTACCAAAGCTTTCCATGCAGCACGATCGGGAAAATTTCGGTGTCCACCCCCTGCGCCCTGAATCTGGCCATCGCCTTGCCGGCATCATCACGCGAGTCGAACGAAATCAGATTGACGATCCATCCCGGAGTTGTTTTGCCGGGAAGTCGGCGATGGGCTGCGCTCTGTTGAATCGCCGGTCTGGCGGCGACTTGCGTTGATGACGGCTGCTTCCGGCGCCGGCTACCCTTTTTGCTGACCTGCTTCGCCAGCAGGCTGGTCAGGGCCGCAACCTGCTGATCCAGTTGATCCAGGCGCTGCTCTATGACGCTGTTCTGCTGCGCGCTACGCTCAGTCAGCGCAGCCAGGCGCGATTCCAGATGGTGGATTTGCGCATTGTCCTTCAACCGATGCGGCGTTTGCTGATGCGTTTTTTTCACGGCCTGCGCGTCGGTTCCCGGATTCAGCCAGATGGCCAGAGTGGCAATCAACATGGCAATGATGGCAAAAATGGTGATGGGCTTGAATTCTGCGCGTTGTTTATCCTCTGTCGGGGAGAACGGCGGGGTTGCTGCTGTCGCCTCTGTCTGGTCAATCAGGTCAGCCGCCCCGGAAATCGTCGGTTCCTTCTTATCGCCGCCCAGTTCGGTAAAATGGTTCAGACTGAAGTCTTCACTCATATGATTGTCCGTTGTTTTATCTGCCATCAGCGCCAACTCCCGCAGGCATGAGCATAGCCTGCAGTGTTGATCGATTCCAGCAATCTGTTTTGCTTGATTGTGGGGCATAAACCATCCACATTTGGCGCATGCAAGCGTGGTTGGATAATCTGCATGCCTATGCTGGCTGGATGTTGCTTTTTTCCCTGCTCAGTTTTGTGATCGGTCTGATATCAACGCCGTTTCTCGTGGCGCGCATCCCGGTGGACTATTTTTCCAGCTGCAGCAGGCATACCGGGCCGGAAGATAGCCGTCATGCCTCGGTGCGCTGGTTGCTGTCAGGGGTGAAGAATCTGCTGGGCGCCGTACTGGTGATTGCCGGCCTGATTATGCTGGTGACGCCGGGGCAGGGCATGTTAACGATTCTGTTTGGTCTGATGATCATGGATTATCCCGGAAAATACCAACTGGAGTGCAGGATTATCCGCCAGCCGGTCATTTTCCGGGCGGTGAATGCACTGCGGGAAAAGCTGAATCAGCCGCCGCTGCAAGCGCCGCCGGAGTGATGCTCGCCAGCGTCGCTTTCATTGTCGTTGGCATTCTCATGCTGGCCTGGAGCGCCGAGCGGTTTGTCGATAGCGCCGCAGCCATTGCCGCCAATCTGCGCATGCCGCCGATGATGATTGGCCTTACCATTGTCAGCTTCGGCACATCCCTGCCTGAGATGCTGGTGTCTGCAACAGCGGCTTTCAATGGTGATCCGGATATCGGCATCGGCAATGTGCTCGGTTCCAATATCGCCAATATCGGCCTGGTGCTCGGCCTGACAGCGCTGATCGCGCCATTGGCCGTGAAATCGCAAACCCTGAAGCGCGAAATGCCGCTGCTGTTCATGGTGACGTTTCTGGCCTTCGTCCTGATGGCGGATGGCGCTTTGGGTCGTGTCGATGGCGTGATTCTGCTTGTGATGCTGTTGCTGGCGCTGTTCTGGCTGATCCGTATCAGCCTGTCTGAGCGGCACGATCCGCTGATGCAGGAGTTTGCCGAATCGATACCTGTCGACATGGGCATGGGCAGATCGGCAGCGACGTTTCTGATCGCTCTGGCGCTAATGGTCATCAGCTCCAGGCTGCTGGTTCACGGATCGGTAGAGATCGCCCGTTACCTCGGCGTCAGCGATCTGGTGATCGGTCTGACCATTATCGCCGTCGGCACCAGCCTGCCCGAACTGATGGCGTCGGTTGTCAGCGCTCTGAAACATGAGGCCGATCTTGCGATTGGCAACGCCATCGGCTCCAATATGTTCAATCTGCTGTCCGTACTGGCCATGCCGGCGCTGATTCATCCGGGGCGATTCGCATCCGCAGCATTGCTGCGTGATTTTCCGGTGATGCTGGCGTTCACCTGCGCACTGTTCGTGGTCTCTTTTGGCAGGAAGGGCGGGGTTATCAATCGTTTGGAAGGCGTGCTGCTGGTCACCGCTTTTGCCGGCTACCTCTATCTGCTTTACTTGCAGGCTTAGCTGAGCAGCGAGATCGATCGATTGCTCAAAGGCTGCTATATGGGTGATTTGTCGCAGCGGTCGGAGTGAAAGCTTTTTATTGCAAGCGTACAGACCTCGTGCGTGACGGTATGGGAGAATCTTTCTAGGCTGCAGCGCATGACTGAATTATTGAAATTGTCCGATCCTGTTAGTCTGCAGATTCTCAGTGATGCGCTGGCATCAAAAAATATCGATTTCCGCGTTGAGAATGCCGGCATGAATGCGTTGATGCCGTTGCCGACGGTGATGGATGCGCGGGTGCTGGTGGCTGATGATGATCTGGTGGCCGCCCGGCAGATTATGCAGGATCTGGAGCTGAACCAGTGATCGGCGGCGCTATGGCGTTGATCGCAGGTTTGCGGCTGCTGCTTGTCAAAGCCGAACTACGGGCCATTTTATGGCGTATGCTGGCCTTGTTGCTGGTGCTGATGGTGGCGATCTCCGGCGCGACATTCTGGCTGGTCGATTATGTCGGCGCATTGTGGATTCCGGAGGGCGATGCATGGTACTGGCAGCTGTTGTCGTGGCTGGCCGGAGCGCTGGCCTTGGTGTTGGCGATGATCTGCGGCGCGGTCAGCTTTGTCATGTTCGGCTCCGCCGTTTCGGCGCCGTGGCTGGAGGAATTGGCGGCGCGCACCGAAGCGATGTCCGGCCAGGTGGTGCGCGAGCAGCATATCGGCTGGATGCAACTGATCACAGAGAGCCTGGCCAATTCCGTTCGCCCGCTATTCGGGCTGTTGGCATGGGGTGCGGCGGCGCTACTCTTTTTCTGGCTGCCACCTGTGGCGACGGCCCTGTGGACCTACGGCGGCATCCGCTTTCTCTCGTATGAACTGATCGATACGCCGGCTTCACGCCGGGGCTGGGATTTTAATACGCGCAAACAGAAACTGGCGGAACGCCGCTGGTTTTATGTCGGTTTCGCAGGTAGCGCGATGGCTCTGATGCTGGTGCCGGTGCTGAATCTGCTGGTGATTCCTGCGGCGGTGGTCGGCATGAGTCGGGAATATCAGCGGATCATGTGAAAGGGTGGAGGCCTCTGATCCATGCTGCATGCCGTAGAGGTTAAATCGACTCACGCAAAGGCGCAAAGCGCGCAAAGGAAGAAGCCTGCAGGTCAGGCTCAAGCAGTGGAATCTGCTCCAGTTTATCCTGAATGGATGGTCGTGTTTTTCTGTAACTGATTCGGCTTTGACATACAGTACAAGAAAATCCCCCGGAGGTGCGACTTCAGTCGCGCAGGCCGTATGCTCATGCGCGGCTAAAGCAGCACCTCCAATGCGTGTGAACCGTTGCCAGATGTTTTTCTGTTGTCTGGCGGTTACTCATCCAATGTTTGTACTATATCTGCCATATCGTCTATCAACTGGCATCACGTTTGCTCGCTGATTACGGTATGCGTTCAATAACAACTATTTCAATGCATGTTTTGGTGCAATATGATCGGACTGTTCCTATCATATGCATATATGTCTGCAAGTTCCCCGGTTTTCGCATGGCTTATGTTGTCGAATCGCTATATCTAAAAGGAGGCTGAATGAGTCTGACCATTAAGGATGTGCTGACCCGGCAGGTGGCGACTATTTCACCCGATATGACGGTGGATGCGGCCGCCCGGTTGATGAGTGAGCGGCGGATTTCGTGTCTGGTGGCGGTTGAGGCGGAGCGCCCGATCGGCATCATTACCGAAGCGGATCTGGTGAAGATTGTTCACCACCATATCGATCCGGCTTCGGCGCCGGTGGCCGATTTCCTGTCGGCGCCGGTGATTTCGGTTCATACCAATCATTCCATCTATGATGCCTTCGAGTTGTTGCTGGCGCGCCGTGTTCGCCATCTCGTGGTGGTGCACCCCGATGGCAGGCTGGAAGGATTGTTGACCTTCAGCGATATTCTCAAGGCGGCCGAATTCGATGATTTTCTGCGCATCAAGCCGGTGGGGAACATGATGACGGTGCGGCCGGTCACGGCGTCGCCATCGCTGCCGCTCGATGACGTGGTGAGTCAGATGGATGATCT
>JALUYG010000324.1 GCA_027013105.1 Mariprofundus sp. | reverse complement strand
ATGCATCGCGCTACTGCTGGCGCTGAGCGCCTGCGCCGGCCATAGCCACCCCATCGTACTGGATCAGAGCAGCCAGCCGGCCCTGCGGGTGATCGGCCTGCCGCAGTTTGACGATCAGAAACGTATTGATGTCCGCCGCGAAAATCCCGTCTATGCCATTATCGGCCTGAGCGCCAAAGCGCTGCAGCAGGTTGTACGCGAACACCACCGCATCAAATATCAGGATGCCAACCCCTCCCTGCATCGCTACTGCGTCACCCGGATGCGCCGCAATATCAAACGACGCTTGCAGAAACTGGGCTATCGGGTGCGGGATCTGGACATGACCTACTGGCAGGCCCAGACAGCCTATCGAAAAAAAGATCCCCGCCTGGCAGGCGTGAATGCGCTGCTGCGGGTGAAGATCAAACGCTTCGGCTACTTCTCCGCCTCGCCCTACAAGCCCTATCGTCCCGGCATGGTGGTGACGGCTGATCTGATCTCCACCTCGGCGCGCAAGGTGATTTCGTCCAATGTCTATAATGTCGGCTACGACCCGAAAGATATCTCCCGCTACGAATTTCAGGTCAACTACATGACCAATATCCATGTCGCCGACAAGCGTTATTTCTATCGCGATTTCAAAACGCTGATGGCGCATGCCAGAGCCAGCTCCAGAGGGCTGAAATTCATCGTCAATGTGGCCGCTGAAAGCGTCGCCGGCGACCTGCGCAAACGGCGCTACTCCTACGCCATGGCGGATCGTTGATGCGGGGGCAGTCTCAGGCGGTTTTCTCCCTTAAGGCCTGAAACACTTCATCGGCATGGAATGAGGAGCGCACCAGCGGCCCGGACGCCACCATGCCGAAGCCCTTCTTTTCGGCCAGATATTTCAATTCGTCAAACTCTTCCGGATGCCAGTATTTCATGACCGGGTGATGCTTCGCACTCGGTCTCAGATACTGACCGATGGTGAGAATATCAACGCCGGCTTCGCGCAGATCGTCCATCACCTGCAGGATTTCATCGCGCTCCTCGCCGAGGCCGACCATGATGCCGGATTTGGTCACCACGCCGGCGTCAAGCTCTCTCGCCCGCTGCAACAGCCGCAGCGAGGTGAAATAGCGCGCGCCGGGGCGCACGGATCGATAGAGGCGCGGCACCGTTTCCAGGTTGTGGTTAAAAATATCCGGTTTCGCATCCATGATCGTATTCAGGCAGCTGGCCGGTTTGCGCTGAAAATCGGGAGTCAGAATTTCAATGGTGACATCGGGCTGGCGCGCCTTGAGCTCCCGGATCACCGTGGCATAGTGGCCGGCGCCGCCATCTTTAAGATCGTCCCGATCCACCGACGTGATCACCACATGCTTCAATCCGATTTGCGCCACAGCCCTGGCCAGATTGACCGGCTCATCGGCATCCACCGGATCGGGCCGCCCTGTCGCCACATCGCAAAATGCGCAGGTGCGGGTGCAGACGCGTCCGAGAATCATGAAGGTGGCCGAACCCTGTTTCCAGCAGCCGCCGATATTGGGGCAGGATGCCTCCTCGCATACCGTGTTCAGCTTCAGATTGCGCATCAGTTGCACAATCGAGCGGTACTCTTTCGACATCGGCGCACGCACCTTCAGCCATGTCGGCTTGCCGGCCATCGGCTCGCCCTGATGTTCTGTCTGGATAGGGATAACTTTGCGACTCATGCGCGCAATGTTAGGGATATGGCGATCGATTACCATCCCGGCAATCAACCCGAACAGCAGGGATTCCACCGGGGCGAGCCCGCCATATTGCCCGCAGCCGCCGCACGAGGGTTTCAACCAAACCGCCATGGGGGCGTGAAACAGACGTGCTTTTTGCTGCATTTTTTGGCACGATTCGCCGCTATAAACTGCATCTTCATGCAGGTTTGGAGTCAATGAATGCGTTTTTCCTGTTTAATCAAACTGCTTGTCGCCGCACTTGTCGCGTCGCTTGTCGGTTATTTTATCGTCGCTGCGATCAACCCGCAGGGCGTGCCCGCAGCATCGCTGTTCGCCACCGGCATGCTGCTTGGCGCACTGTTCGGAGGCATTCTGACCGCGCTGATGCACAAGCCCGCCGCAGTCGCCACGGAAGAGACGACTTCCAGCAATATTTATGTCGGCAATTTGCCATTCAACGCCGGTCAGGATGATGTCAAAAATCTGTTCTCCCCCTATGGAGAGGTGATCGACATTCGTCTGGTCAGGGATCGCCGCAGCAAGCGATTCAAAGGCTACGGTTTTGTGGAGATGGACAGCGCCGGCGCCGCAGCCGCCATCAAACAGCTCGACGGCGCCGATTACGCCGGCCGCACGCTGCGCGTCAATGAGGCGAAAAAAAAGGGTGAGGCGTAAAGCGTAGGTGCAACTTGTGCGTCAAGGGCGGGGCAAGCTAGAGTGCAGCCCATGACAGCACAGCAATATGGCGCGCGCACGCGCATCAAGATCTGCGGCATCACCCGGCTGGAGGATGCGCTGACGGCATCCGGGCTGGGCGTGGATGCGGTCGGTTTTGTCTTTTATGACAAATCGCCACGCTATATCGAGCCGGCCAGAGCTGCTGCGATCATTCGTCAACTGCCGCCGTTCGTCTCAGCCGTCGGTCTGTTTGTGAATCCATCGCAGGATTTTATTGCCGATGTGCTGCAGAGCGTGCCGCTCGGCGTGGTGCAGTTGCACGGCGATGAAACGCCCGAGTTCTGTGCGGCGCAGCGACGACGGGTGCTCAAGGCGATCCATGTCTCCTGTGCGGAGGATCTGACATACGCCGCATCATTTAACTGCCCGCTTCTGCTCGACGCCAAAGCGCCGCCCGGCGTCTATGGCGGCGCCGGAAACACTTTTGACTGGTCGCTGCTTAAAAATTTCAGGCATGACTATCCGCTGTCGCTGGCCGGCGGCCTGACGCTCGATAATGTGGCCGAGGCGATGGCGGTTCGCCAGTGGTTTGCGCTCGATGTCTCCTCCGGCGTGGAACAGTCGCCCGGCATCAAGGATGCCGACAAAATGCGCGCCTTTGTCAACGCCGTGAATCTCTGCTGAACAAGGAGCTCTCTGTGAGTGCAACGCCACCGGAAAGCGATTTCGCTTCCATGTATGACCTGAACATCACCCATGCGCCTGATGCCGGCGGTCACTTCGGCCGTTTCGGTGGTCGTTTCGCCGCCGAAACGCTGATGCAGCCGCTCAAGGAGATCGAAACGGCCTTTTTTGAGGCATGGGCGGATGGGTCCTTTCATGCCGAACGGCTGGATTTGCTGGAGCATTATGTCGGCCGCGCCACGCCGCTGTACCATGCCGAACGCCTCTCCGCTGAAAACGGCGGCGCACAGATTTACCTCAAGCGCGAAGACCTGACCCACACCGGCGCGCATAAAATCAATAACACTATCGGGCAGGGGCTATTGGCTCGGCGCATGGGTAAAAAACGCGTCATTGCCGAAACCGGCGCCGGACAGCATGGCGTCGCCACGGCCACGGTCGCCGCTATGTTCGGCATGGACTGCGATATCTATATGGGACGTGAAGATATGGCCCGGCAGATGCCCAATGTGCTGAGAATGCGATTGCTCGGCGCCAATGTGATTCCGGTCGATGCCGGCACGGCGACGTTGAAAGATGCGGTCAATGAGGCGCTGCGCAACTGGGTGGCGACCTGCGAAGACACCTTCTATATTTTCGGCACTGCCGCAGGGCCGCACCCCTACCCGCTGCTGGTGCGCCAGTTCCATACGGTGATCGGCCAGGAGGCGCGGGCACAGATTCTCAAACAGGCCGGCCGGCTGCCCGATGTGGCCGTGGCCTGCGTCGGCGGCGGTTCCAACGCCATGGGGCTGCTGCATCCGTTCCGCGATGATGCCGCAGTCAAACTGGTGGCCGTGGAAGCCGCCGGCTACGGACTGAAAACGGGCAAACACGCCGCTTCGCTGGCGGCCGGCAAAGCCGGCATCCTGCATGGCAATCTCACCTATCTGCTGGAAGATGACGAAGGGCAGGTGCAGGGCACGCACAGCATCTCCGCCGGGCTGGATTATCCCGGCGTCGGCCCCGAACTGGCCTTTATGCTGGAAGAGGGGCGTCTGCAACTGGATGCGGCGAGCGACGACGAAGCGATGGCGGCGCTGCAACTGCTAACCCGCTGCGAGGGCATTATTCCGGCGCTGGAATCGAGCCATGCGCTGGCGGCCGGCGCGCGTATCGCCAGAGAGATGCGCCCGGATCAGATCGTGATTATTAATCTCTCCGGCCGCGGCGACAAGGATATGAATACGGTCTTCAGGCAGCTGGGCTGGCTGGAGGATGCATCATGAGCAAGCGACTCACCGATCTGTTTGCACGCTGCAAAGCCGACAACCGCGCGGCGCTGGTCGGCTACCTGACCGCCGGCGATCCCGATGTGGCGAGCAGCCGCGAACTGCTGCTGGCGCTGGCCGACAAGACCGACATTCTGGAAATCGGCATGCCGTTTTCCGATCCGATGGCCGACGGCCCTGTGATTCAGGCCGCCAGTGAACGGGCGCTGGCGGCCGGCGCGCATATCCGTGATGTGTTCGCACTGACCAAAAGCGTGCGCGATACCCATCCCGATCTCGGCATTGTGCTGATGGGTTATGCCAATGTGCCTTTTGCCATGGGCTTCGATCGCTTTGCCGAACAGGCCGCTGCAGCCGGCGCCGACGCCGTATTGATTGTCGATATTCCGCCCGAAGAGGGCCATATCTGCGATGCGGCGCTGAAAGCGCACGATCTGGACCGCATTCTGCTGCTCTCCCCGACATCCACCGATGAACGCATCCGGCTGGCCTGCGATAACGGCAGCGGCTTTATCTATTATGTGTCGCTCACCGGCATTACCGGCGCCGAGATGGGCGATGTGCGGCTGATTCAGCAAAAGGTGGCGCATATTCAGGCGATCAGCGCCGCAGCAGACAACCCCCTGCCGGTATGCGTCGGCTTCGGCGTAAAGACGCCCGAACAGGCCGCGCAGGTGGCGCAGTTCGCCGATGGCGTGGTGGTTGGCAGTCATTTCGTCGCCCGCATTGCCGATGGCGACGGCAGCGATGTCGTGCGCGATGCCATCTCCGCATCTGCCGCTGATATGCGGCAGGCTGTTCAGGCCGCAACAGGAGCGAGCGCTTGAGAATCAAGGTGCTCGGCTGTTACGGCGGCCAGCTGCTGGGATTCCGGCTCACATCACTGCTGGTCAATGATTCCATTCTGCTCGATGCCGGCGCCCCCACGCACGCCCTGTCGCTGGAGGAGCAGCACGGCATCCGCCATATCTGCCTCTCGCACACCCATCTTGATCATATCAAGGATATCGCCTTTCTGGCCGATAACCGCGCGCTGAAACGGCTGGGCGACAGCGCCGGCAACAGTGACAATCGCACCATCACCATTCACTCGCTGGCGACAAACAACCGGGTGCTGAAAGAGCATTTTCTCAATGATCTGATCTGGCCCGATTTTACCCGAATCCCCAGCCGCGAAGACGCCATTCTGCGACTCAACGATATTGAGCCGGAACGCCCCTTCGATATTGACGGCGTGCGTATCACAGCGATCCGCGTGAATCATCCTGTCCCCTGTACGGGATTCTTGCTGGAGCGGGATGGCAAGCAGGTGATTTACACCGCCGACACCGGCAATACCGACCGCATCTGGCAAATCGCCAACGCCCAGCCCAACCTGAAAGCGATCATCATGGACTGCTCGTTCCCCAACGCCTATCAGCATCTGGCCGATATCAGCGGCCACCTGACGCCGAACGGCATGATGCAGGATCTGCAAAAACTGGAGAAACTTGGTAGCGTTCCGGTTTATCTGTACCATATGAAGCCGGAATCGCTGAATGTGATGACTGCCGAGGTCGAAGCGCTGGATGTGTCGCATCTGCGCATGCTGACACAGGTGGATGAGTTGTTGATCTGACGTCACTGCCCGGCTCATCCCCTGAGTTGCCCGATCACGGCGTTGAAAATGCTCATGTGCAGCAGCACATTGCGCGTTATCGCCTTGTTCTCGAACAACGCAGCGGCGATCCGGGCAGTGACGGTTGAGCATGAAGGTTGAGATGAACGAAACGACGGGTTACGTTAGTAAAAAGAGGTCTGCTAATTTATGAGCTGGTTTACACGACTGATTGAAGCGCCGAAGAATATCCTGAAATCCAGCGATTCCGGTTCTCCGGAGGGCTTGTGGGTGAAATGCCCCAACTGCTCCGAAGCGCTGTACAACAAGGAACTCGAACGCAACGGCCTGGTCTGTTCAAAGTGCGATCACCATTTGCGCATGTCGGCGCTGCAGCGCGCCGAATCGCTGTTTGACGCCGACAGTTTCGACGAAAAAGATACGGAACTGCGCTCGGAGGATCCGCTCAACTTCAGGGATAAAAAGAAATACAAGGATCGCACCCGCGACGCCGCCAAAAAGGCCGGCCCGGAAGATGCCGTCCGCAACTATCTGGGAGCAATTCAGGGCAACACGGTCTCTGCATCAATCTTTGAATTCAGCTACATGGGCGGCAGCATGGGTTCTGTCGCCGGTGAAAAAATCGTACGCGGCATGGAGCATGCGCTGGAAAACAGCTGCCCTTACCTGCTGGTCGCGGCTTCCGGCGGCGCCCGCATGCAGGAAGGGGTGTTATCGTTGATGCAGATGGCCAAAACATCGGCTGCAGTCAACAGGCTCAACGACGCCCGCCTGCCCTTTGTCTGCCTGCTAACCGACCCGACCATGGGCGGCGTATCGGCTTCGGTGGCCTGGCTGGGCGATGTGATCATTGCCGAACCGAAAGCCCTGATCGGCTTCGCCGGGCCGCGCGTGATTCAGGAAACGGTCGGCGAGAAACTACCGGAAGGTTTTCAACGTTCGGAGTTTCTGCTTGAGCACGGCCTGATCGATGCGGTCGTGGATCGCCGCGAACTGCGCGATTATCTCGCCACCCTGCTCACCCGCCTGAGCGCCCGCCCGTATCGACAGCAAGCCGCCGCCTAAGGGTCAACGACGCAGCGATCGTCATCAGCAGAAAAAGCGTTCGCATGCATCAGAAACAGTCACGCTCTCATCGCCTTTATCCGCGCGTATCTGTGTCCATCTGTGGTTAACAAGCCCGAAACTATCGAAGCCTGGCTGGCTGAACTGGGCGATCCGTCTGCGGATCGTGATTACCGGCCCGGCCATGCGCGCATGCTGGCCCTGCTGGATGGCATGGTTTGTCATCGTCCGACACTGCGCATTCGTATCGCCGGCACAAACGGCAAAGGCTCCACTGCATTTATGCTGGCTGCGGCCCTGCAGTCGATCGGCCTGAAGGTCGGCCTGTACACCTCGCCGCATATCCTCGAATTCAATGAAAGAATCCGCATCAACGGCATCCCTGTCGAAAACGCCGAGCTGCTGGCCGGCCTGGCGCGCATCATGCCGCTGGCGCACCGGGCCGGCGCATCCTACTTTGAAACGGCGACAGCGCTGGCGCTGGATCAGTTCAGCCGGGCGATGGTCGATGTGGAAATTCTGGAAGCCGGCGTTGGCGCACGGCTCGACGCGACCACGGCGGTGGCTGCCGATATGGCCCTGATCACGCCGATTGCGCTGGATCACCAGAACTGGCTGGGCGATACGATCACGCAGATCGCCGCAGAAAAGGCCCATGCCATGCAGGGCTGCCGTATGAACATCAGCGCGCCGCAGTGCGATACCGCCGCCGCCGTATTGCGCAGCGCTTGTCCCGACATCCTCTTTTGCAACAGGATTGCGTGGAAAAATCTGACTGCACCCGGCCGGCATCAACAGATCAATGCATCGCTGGCCTGGGCGGCGGTGCAGCAACTCAGCCGGATAAAACCCCTGACCATTGATCCGGCAACGGCCCGTGATGCAATCGCCCGCTGCTCCGTACCGGGCCGATTGCAGCAT
>JALUYG010000323.1 GCA_027013105.1 Mariprofundus sp. | reverse complement strand
GGGTTGGGACTGTTGACAATTGAAGCGATTCAGCGCCGCGATTATCCGCTGGTGCAGGGTTGCGTGCTGATAATCGCCAGTTTTTATGTGCTGGCCAACCTGCTGGCCGATCTGCTCGCCCTGTGGCTCGATCCCAGACAGCGGCATGGGCATTGAACCCTCTTACGAAAAATATCTCGTGCAAAATGCAAAACTTCATCCGCTCTATTTGCGTCGGGAGCCGCCGGGACGCCGGCCCCTGCTGCGATTCTGGCCGCTTCGCCCTTGCCGACCCGAACTTCTGCCAGAGCCGGGCCTGGCGCCGGAGCGATTGTGCTGTTCGGTGCGATCCTCTTTTTTCAGCCCTTCCGCCGTCGCTTCCGGATGGGTCGGCTTGCCGATATCCAGCATGTCCGCCTCGATACTGCATAACGGAATACGGCGGCTGATATAGCCTTCAATATCCGGCAACCCGAAACAGAAGCGCTCACAGGAGAAGGAGATGGCCGTGCCGGTAGAGCCGGCCCGCGCCGTGCGGCCGATGCGGTGCACATAGTTCTCGGCATCTTCGGGCAGATCGTAGTTGAATACATGGGTGACGCCGTCGATATGCAGTCCGCGACTGGCCACATCGGTGGCCACCAGCAGTTGCAGTTTGCCGTTGGAGAAGTCTTCCAGAATACGCATGCGTTTTTTCTGACGCACATCGCCGGAGAGAATGCCGACGGCAAAACCGTAGCGGGCCAGATTACGGGCGACGCGTTCGCCGGTGCGCTTTTCATTGATAAAGATCATGCCGCGCTCAACGCTGGATTTGCGCAGCAGATGCACCAGCAGCGGAAATTTGTCGTCCATGCTGGTGTGATAGAGCGATTCGGTAATGCCCGATGCGGTCAGATCGCCCTCTTCCGCCCTGATCTTTTCAGGCGAGTTCATATGTTCGTAGGCCAGCTCCAGCACCCGGTGCGAGAGCGTGGCGGAAAACATCAGCGACTGGCGCTGATCATATTTGGGCAGTCGATGCAGCATAAAACGTAGATCCTTGATAAAGCCCAGATCAAACATGCGATCCGCCTCGTCGATAATCAGCATATCGGCCTTGGAGAGGGAATAGACCCGTTTTTTCAGATAATCGATCAGCCGGCCCGGCGTGCCGATGAGAATATCGACGCCGTCCTCAAAGCCGGTACGCTGCTTTTCGTAATCGACGCCGCCATAGACGGCATGCAGTTTCAGATCGGTATATTTGGCCAGCTTCTTGCCATCTTCATAGATCTGGATAATCAACTCGCGCGTCGGCGCAATCACCAGCACGCGCGGGTGATGCTTCGTGCGCCCCGCTTTTGGCTCGCTGGTCAGCAGCCGGTTAATGGCCGTAATCAGAAAGGTGGCGGTTTTGCCGGTGCCGGTGCGCCCCTGCCCGGCCACATCCTTGCCGGCCAGCGTCAGCGGCAGCGCCGTCTGCTGCACATCGGTCATGCCGGTAAAGCCGAGCTCATCAATGCCTTTCTGCAGCGCTTCGGGGAGGTTGAGTTCGGTAAACAGGGTGGGTTTGGTTACAATAATTTGTTTCATGGCGGCGCAGCTTACGCGTTGTGCGATTGCCACGCCACCAGAGGCTGATTAGTGTGCCGCCTGCTGAATTAAAACGGGCTCATGGCGCAATTGGTTAGCGCTACCGGCTCATAACCGGTTGGTTCGGGGTTCGAGTCCCTGTGAGCCCACCATTTTAATATTCCATAACCTGTCAGGAAAGCCAGTAAGCCCAGTGTTTGCTGGCTTTTTCACGGTTATAAAAGCCAAGCGCACTGGTTTCTGACTGTTGTTGCATGATATGTGCCGTGATTTTTTGTACTGTAGTGTTTGCAGTGATACGCTTGCGGCATGAAGAATGCAATTGCCGACATATTGAGGGGTTTGTGATGGGTGAATTGGATACACAGGCATATATGATCAGTGCATTTTGGGATGCGGATGCTGCTGTTTGGGTGGCATCCAGTGATGATGTTCCCGGCCTTGTAACGGAAGCCGATACCATGGAGTTGCTGGTTGCCAAGCTGAAGGTGCTTATTCCTGACCTGTTGGAAGCAAACGGCATCCTGCCGAAAGCCTATGATAGCGTGCCGTTCCACCTTCAGACGGAAATGAATGATACGGCAGAAATTCGGACGCACTGATTGGCCAATCTTGCATAGTATTGAAGCAGGCCGGGCTACCAAAAGCATTTTGATGTACTGCTTTCATTGACTTGCGATGCAGCCGAATACTCAGGGCGAATTAAAAAGGCACGGGGAAAAGCACGGGGAAACGAAAGCATAAACCAAGATTGTTTTGTAACTATGCTGAATAGGTACGCGGAAGGCATCCAAAGAGTTGAAACGGCTACCTGTCCGGAGCCGTGAAACCATCGCTGAACGGATTGCCATGCTGGGACATGACCCGGATGCCCCATCGTTGGACGTAAAGCACCTGAACCGCCATCCAAAAGCTGATTATCGTATGCGGGTTGGTGCTTATCGGGTGCTGTTCAATCGTGAAGATACGATCCGCATCATTGAAATAGTCAGGGTGGCGCACCGCAAGGAGGCATATCAATGAAACCGCAAATTATTTATGAGAACGAACGCCCTGCCTTTGTTGTTCTGCCGTATCAGGAGTACATGCAACTGGCAGCCGGTGATGATGAACTGATCCCCTTTGACGTGGCAGACTACATTGCCAACCCGCTCAAGGCGGCACGCATCGATGCAGGGCTAACACAGGCAGAACTGGCAGCACGGCTGAAGGTAAGCCATGCCTATATTGCCAAAGTTGAAGCACCTTCATACAAGCCATCCGATAAGCTGATGCAACGTGTCGATGCGGCCTTAACAGCCTGACCAGTTGGCCGGTCGGATAGGCAGGGAGTAGCTACCCTGCCGACAAAGGTAACCACGTCACCGTTCCGCCCCGGCCTTTCCTTGGAGGTGGAAAAGAGGCGCGGGTATCAGGATTCGTTTTGCGCATTTACAGCTGCATTGCCCAATTTTCTGATTACAACCTTCGAGTAAAGGCCAATGCCCGTGCAATCTCCATCAACATCGCCTCGCTCAAGGCAAGTTCAAAAGACGATCCTCGCCATGCTGAAAGAATCTTTCCGGGAATACTCTCCGGCAACATCAGGCCCGACAAAAAGATGTTGGTGTCCAGAACGACTTTCATCGCTGAGCGCGAACAGCGGTAACCGCCTCCTGCAGGTTATTCTGTAGTCACACTGTTGCCCTGGCCAGCATGCGCCGTAGAGTGCCTCGGAACAAATATCGTCATCGGCGCTGCGCCAACAAAGGAAGCCCCACTCCATGGATATCATTCAGGCCATCATTCTGGGCGTCATTGAAGGCGCCACCGAGTTTCTGCCTATCTCATCGACCGGCCACATGATTGTCGTCAGCCAGTGGCTGGGATTGTCGCAAAGCGAAGGCAACAAGGCCTTTGAGGTGATTATTCAACTGGCCGCTATTCTGGCCGTGATCGCCAACTACCGAGACAGGTTCGCACTCAATGCAAGCAATATCGAACTGTGGAAAAAAGTGGTGCTGGCGTTTATCCCCATCGGCGCGGTCGGGCTGCTGCTGCACAAGCAGATCAAGGCGATGTTTACGGTCGAGATCGTGGCGGTGATGTTTATTGTCGGCGGACTCGTTTTTCTGCTTATCGAGTATCTGCAAAGAGACAAGCAGTATCCCGTACAGCACCTGGAGGCGATGAATTATCGGCAGGCGTTGTGGATTGGTATCGCCCAGACATTCGCCCTGATTCCCGGCACCAGCCGGGCCGGCGCATCGATTGTCGGCGCTTTGCTGGTCGGCCTGAGCCGTAAGGCCAGCGCCGAATTCTCCTTTCTGCTGGCGCTGCCTGTCATGCTGGCGGCCAGCGGTTTTGATCTGTTAAAACACTATCAGGATTTCACCGGCGCCAACATGGCGGTGCTGGCGGCCGGTTTTGCGGTCGCCTTTGTCTCCGCCTGGCTGGTGATGCGGCTGTTTATCCGTTTTCTGGAGCGTTTTACCTTTGTCGCCTTTGGCGTCTACCGCATTCTGTTCGGCGCATTGCTGCTCACATTGAATTAGCGCGACCGGCCGCCGCATCACCATGATGGGGGGTGTAATTTTCTGCCGGATCGGTTATACTTAATGACAAGACAGAACAGCAAAGGAGGAACACGCTATGATGATGAAAATATTTGTCTCAGTTTTGGCGCTGGTTGCATTCGGAAGCCCCTCCATGGCCGGCAATAAAGGCTTGATGGGCGCGTTGCTTGGCGCCGGCGTGGGCGCAGGCATCGGCCACGCTGTGGATCGAACCGGCGGCTCCGGCAAAGGCGCTGTCATCGGCGCCATCGGCGGCTATCTTATCGGCAGCCAGATGGACAAGAGTGAGCAACGCGCTGCTCCGCCGCCGGCGCAAAACAGCCGCCAACCCGCCAGGCAGCAGAACCGTCAGGGCTCATCAGTCGACAGCATGGATCGCCATAGCGGCGATTGCGCCCGCGCCGACCGGTATGTCGATCGCGCCGCCAACACCCGCGACAATGATGATCGAATCTACTATCTGGAAAAGGCGGTGAAGCTGTGCCCCTATCAGGCCCGGGCGCACAATGATCTGGGCGTGGCGTATTATAATCGCAACAGTCGCCATGATCGGGATCGCGCCAAATCCGAATTTAATGAGGCGCTGAAAATCGATCCGGGTTATACGATAGCGAGGAATAATTTAAGCAACCTGCAGTGAACCGTTTTAGAATTAAAAGGCGATTTGCAGGTTTTATAATCAGTGTTCTTTCGTAAAATCAGTGGCTAGTGTTTTTAGGTTTTCCTGTGTGGTTCCGGCTATGCGGGTTTGGGAAAGTAAATCGGTAGTGCGCATGTGCGTCGATGGCTGTTTATGATCTGATAACACCTAGCCAGTGCTGCACCATCTGCCTGCAAAATTGCTGCATCGCCTCAAGGTGCAGGGGCGTATCGCTGTGCAGCTGACGGATGCCGTCAATCCCCAGATGCTCACGCTCGCTTTCACCCGAAGCGATCCACTGATCAATAATGGCAGCATTGATCTCAACATGAAATTGCAGACCATACTGCCCGCACCCCAAACGAAATGCCTGGGCCGGAACATCCGGATGCGTCGCCACCAACTGCATGGCGTCGATCCGCGTGAATGTTTCACCATGCCACTGAAAGACGCGCATGCCATCCGGCATGCTGCCAAACAACGGATCTTCATCGCTATATGCTGTGCGGTAAACCGGAAACCAGCCCAATTCCCGCACGGGCGCAGCAACAATCTCCGCCCCGGCCGCTTTGGCCATCAGTTGCGCCCCCAGACATACGCCCAGCATCGGCATGCCTGTTGCGATCGCATCTTTCAGCCAGACCAGCTCGGCCTGAATATAATCGCTGTTGTCATTGGCAGATTGCGGCCCGCCCATGATGATCACGCCGTCGACGTCGGATACCGCCGGTAACGCCTCCCCCTGATCCGGACGAGCGACAGAGAGGCAGCCCCCCAGCTGCTCAAGCGTGTCGCCGATCAGGAGAGGCGGCTCGATATCCAGGTGTTGCAGAACCAGAAAGCGTATCATATCAGTCCGCCACAGGCATCAGGGTAAAGTTTCCTGCGCCCTTGGGTATCGACTCAATGACGAGGGTAAAGTCGCGTTGCCCCAGCGCCGCGACTTCCCCGTTATCCAACGGCGGCGGCGCATAAGGAACCTGATGAAGCTGGCGTTCGGACGGCGCCAGCCTGATGGGGCGCTCCATCCGGCCAACCTCCTGGCGAGCATCGACTTTCGAGAAGAAGACAAGCTGAATCCGGGGCAGCTTCATATCGCTACGCATCAGGTTATCAATACGCCCCTGTACAACAAGAATCTTGCTGCCATCGCTCTGGATGACCCACTTCGCATGCAAACTCTGCGCTTGAATACGCCAGTCTTTGGCGCGCATCGGCAGTTCAATGCCGATATTAATCAGCGTACTGCGAAACCAGCGATTATCGAGCCACGCCTCATGCTGCGCCCAGAAACCGACGCCAGCCGACAGGGCAAACGCCGTCAAAAGCCAGGGCCATAGATGGTGATTTTTGCGCAGTGGCGGCCGCCCCCCTCCGACAGACGCGGCCTCATGATCGACCGACCCACTCTCGTTCGGCTGCTTTTCTTCCTGCTCCATGTGCGCATGTTGAAGAGCCGCCGCTTCTTTGTCAGCAGAAAATCGGCACAACCCTCCCCCCTATTCGCCAGTGACAGCCACGCCGCCGGAAGCTACCGTTTGCAGCCATGTCGACAGCCACGCCACTCATCCAGATGCAACGCCTCATGCTCAGATACCCGACCGGAAAAACAGCCCTTTCCGGTATCACACTGGATATTCCACAAGGGCAATTTGTCTACCTGATCGGTGAAAGCGGGGCCGGAAAATCATCCCTGCTGCGCATGTTTTACGGCGGCATTCGCCCATCCTCCGGCACGCTCAACGTGCAACAGACCGATATGCGCAGCGCAAGCGAATCAAAAGTGCGCGAACTGCGGCGTCGCACCGGCATCATTTTTCAGGACCACCGGTTGCTCTTCTCCCGCACCGTATTTGAAAATGTGGCGCTGCCGCTGCGCGTGCAGGGCTGGAAAACCGAACGGCTGATTCCGCGCGTGCGCAAGGTGCTCGACTATGTCGGGCTGGCCGATCGGCTGTGGTCCTACCCGGAAGCCCTCTCCGGCGGCGAGCAGCAGCGCGTCGCCATTGCCCGCGCCATGACCGCCAATCCGACCGTTATTCTGGCCGATGAGCCGACCGGCAATCTCGATGTCGATACCGCCCGCCGGGTGCTCGATTATCTGACCGCCCTGAACCGACTCGGCACCACCATCATCATGGCCACCCACGACCTGCACCTGCTGGAGTCGCATCCGGGTCGCGTGGTGCAACTGCATCATGGTTCCCTGGCCGGAGGCAGTCATGAAGTCGCGTAATCAGGCTCTCCCCGACAAAATCAACCCGCGACTACCCGGCGGTTATCGTCTGCCGCCATTCGGCGTGCATCAGATACTGGCGCTGGTCATCGTCGCTATTGCACTGTGGGCCGTAGGCGCCATCTGGCTGGGCATGCAGGCGGCCAACCGCTGGGTCGGCAGCTGGCAGCAGGATATTCATATCCATGTCTATCTGGACAGCGCCGGTACGGTCGCCAACAGCGACAAACTGAAAGCGGCGCTGCAGTCCATCGAAGGCGTCGCCGCCGTCAAACAGATCTCCGCCCGACAGGCAGCACGCTGGATGCAGGGCTGGCTGCGCGATACAGGCATGAATGAGAACGAACTGGCGGCGCGTCTGCCACGAACCTATGAGTTGTCGCTGAAGGATCAACAGACCGAGTTCCTGTTTGACGATATTCGCGACGTCGCATCTCGTTTTCACGCCCAGGTCAATGAAGATGAGGTCAGCCTGGCGCAAGCGCACCGCTGGATCGTCAGAGCCCGCTATCTGGCCTGGTTCGCCTCGCTGATTCTGGCGCTCGCCATGGCCCTGATTATCTCCAACACCCTGCGCATGACCCTGCTGGCCCGCGCCGAAGAAATTCATCTGATGCGTCTGATGGGCGCGCAGGAGTGGTTTGTACGCATGCCGTTTATTCTCGAAGGCGTGGTGCTGGGATGCGGCGCCGGACTGGCGGCATGGCTGCTGCTGTGGCCGATTGTGCTTGTCAGCAACAACTGGTTCAGCGCCATCGACGTGCAGATTAACAACTGGGTGCTGCTGCTACCGCTGCTCATCGGCGGCGCCATGGTTGGCGGTTTGGGCGCCCTGTTCGCCACTGCACGGGTCGTCTC
The DNA here is from genome assembly GCA_027013105.1 of Mariprofundus sp. Classification (GTDB taxonomy): domain Bacteria; phylum Pseudomonadota; class Zetaproteobacteria; order Mariprofundales; family Mariprofundaceae; genus Mariprofundus. The sequence continues at coordinate 125 of JALUYG010000323.1, read as the reverse complement.
GCCCGAAACAGCCGCCTGATTCTGCCAGCGGCGGTATCGGGCTATCGAGTGCATCGGCGACAGCACGCAGCAGCTCCACCTCCTCAGCCGCCAGCCGGCCGTCGGCAAGGGCGCAACAGACTGCT
>JALUYG010000322.1 GCA_027013105.1 Mariprofundus sp. | reverse complement strand
AGCCATGCCAAGGCGCCTGCGCCACCGCTCGATCAGGTTTTATTTTTTTTACATGCATTGAAAAGTCAAAAAGCATTTTATTGCATCTGACCGTAATGACAGTTCACTTGTTGACCTGTTCCAGCCAGCAGTCGGCGAGACCAAGTTGGGGGCATAATTTCACCATAGACGTCACAGCCGCATCACGATCATGATAGAGGCCGATCCGGACGCGGTGGATGGTTTTGCCGTGCGCCGATACGCTCGATACGAACGGTTGCTGGACGCCGCGCAGGTGAATGCCCGACACCATATGCTCGGCATTGGCAATGGAGTCGAATGCGCCGATGTTAATCGCCCAGCCGCCCGCTTTCGGGCCGCTTACCGCCTGATGACGGTCTGGTCGATGCTGACGCTTCGCCACGGATGCCGGGCGGGGAAAGAGGCGGCCCGCATCACCTTCGTACAGAATCAACCAGTCGTCATCTGGACGCTTGCGCACCAGATACAGCTGTTTGCGGCTATTGGCGGCGTAGTTGCTCGATTGGTAGCGTTGGCTAAAGGTCACCAGCACCGCCTCGCCTTGCGCAATCTGTTCAGGCCCTCTGCGTATCCTCACATGAGAGAGCTGAACCCTGATATATTTCTTGCGCCCGTTGACGCGCCGCTTGTAACGAGACCAAGATGCCAGATCATATTTTTCTGTTCTGAAATCCGGATGATAATGGGCCAGATAGCGCTCGGCCTGACGTGATTCCCAATCTCTGGCCCAGCGATCAAGCATCTGATGCACAGAGTCTGACAACCCTGTATCCGCCGAAGCGATTGCCGGTCTCGCAGCGGCTGTCTGGATGATGGCATGGCCAGTCATAAATGCCCGCAAACGTCTGTCCGCCTCCTCAAGCGCGCCATTGAGACGCGCTTTTTGCAGCTTGCCAATATCGCCGCTGACGGCATGCGCATAGCGTCCGGCGCGGCGGGCCGCATCGATCGACTGGCGGCGATAGGCCTCTGCACGAATCAGCGCCGCCAGCGGAATATTACTCACGACAGGCGTGCTAAGCAGGCGCACCGCTTCTCCCGTACGCCCTGCATCCAGCGCTATTTTGGCCAGCAGGATTTCCCGCTCCCCCGCCGGCAATGCGCGCACAAGCTGGCTGTCGCCCGCCTTGAGCAGGCGATATGCCTGCTGTTTATTCAAATTTCTCGGCGCGGCATCGATGCTTTGCCATACCCCGATGGACAACATCGCAATCGCCGCCACGACTGTAAAAATCAATTTTTGCATCAGTGAATCACTTGGGTATTAATATGAACGCGCGATGATATGGCCGAGCCGGATCGTTTTGCCGCGACTGGCGCCGATGAGTGTTGCGCTTGTGTTTTTTTCCGCTTTGCGGGTGGCGGCGAGGAGGCCTCCAGGCGCTCGGTAATGGCATCGAACGAGGCATAAGCCTTGACCGTTTTTTCCTTGGGAATGTTGTGACGCAGCCAGTGAATCAGATCGCGCCACATATTCGATATCTGCCGGTGCGTCGGCATAATACCTGCATGCGGCAGCTCCACCGTGATCACCGGAATTTCATGCTGAATGCCGGCAAAGTTACCCAGCGACCCCGGATAGACGCCGATCAGCTTCAGGTGCAGATAACCGATGTCGGTGGGACCGACAGGCGGGCCGTCAAAATCGAGCACGCCGTAGGGTGCATGCACGGAGACAATGGCGTCGGGCCTGAAGCTGCGAATCTCTTCAAACAGCCACTGTGTTTCCGGCTCGCTCAGGGGGGCTGCGCCCGGATAACGGCGCGGATCGAAGCCCCGGCTTTTCCAGTACGCTGCAGTTTGATTGTACCAGTCCGGCGACGGCATATTACGGTTGAGATCGACGCCATGCGCATTCAATCGCACCGACGGACGGTGCAGCAGCAGGCCGTCGGGATTCAACAGCGGCGTCACATGCCAGTGAAACATACCGGAATGGTATCGATCCAGCGTCTGCATCCATTTAAATACGATGCTCACCGCCGCATATTCATCGCCGTGGGTGCCGCCAATCAGCAACACGCGTCCAATCGGCTTACGCTTCCCGGACAGTGGCGGATACTCCTTCATCAGGATGGCCTGCCCCCGTACTGAACGAGCGCCCGTATCCACCAACGCCCTGTCCAGACACTCGCGCACCGAAATGCTGCCCAGTTTATGGCCGATACGACTGCACTCCTGCGCCATCGGCGACTGCTCCGATGCAGCGGCTGCGCCGACAAGGCTGCATGTCAGCATCAGCACCCATATCGGGCGGGCGTGGGTAAGCCTGAAAAGCATGGCCGCAACGATAGCTACTGGCGATGCGTCAATCCACTTTTTTACAATCCCTGATACTGCAAGCGCCGCTTTCTATTCTGCCGCAGAGAGTTTTCAACTCGACTTTGGCGCTGCGATTACGTACGCTGCGCGGCGTTGAAATGTGAGGTGATCGTAGCATGACGGATTCTGATACTGGAGCGATTCTGGCGCTGGCGGACGGACGCATTTTTCATGGCGCCGCCATGGGGGCGATCGGCAATACGGTTGGCGAAGTCTGTTTTAACACCGCCATGACAGGCTATCAGGAGATCCTCACCGACCCTTCCTATACCGATCAGATCATCACCTTCACCTACCCGCATATCGGCAATGTCGGCGTCAACCGCCATGACATGGAGTCCGATACGATCTCCGTGCGCGGTTGCATTGTGCGAGCGCCTGCCCGCATCACCTCAAATTTCCGGGCTGAACAGGATCTGAATGCCTGGCTGACGGATCATGGCGTTGTCGGCATTGCCGGCATCGATACGCGCGCGCTGGTGCGCCATCTGCGCGATCATGGCGCTCAGAACGGCGTGATCGCATCCGATGGCATGGCCGCCGACGCCGCCATCGCCATGGCAGCCGACTGGGCGGGGCTTGCCGGGCGCGATCTGGTCGGGCAGGTCAGCTGCAAGCAGCCATATGACTGGCAGCAGGGCTGCTATGCTCTGGATGCCGGCGATTACCGTGCGCCGGTTTGCAGCAAACATGTGGTGGCTTTCGATTTTGGTTGCAAACGCAATATTTTCCGCAAGCTGGCCGATCGCGGCCTGAAGGTGAGCGTGGTGCCGGCCTCCACCAGCGCATCCGCCATCATGGCCATGCACCCGGATGGGATTTTCCTATCCAACGGGCCGGGCGATCCGGCCGCAGTCGGCTACGCCGTTGATACGATTCGCATGTTGCTCGATACCGATACGCCGATATTCGGCATCTGCATGGGCCATCAACTGCTATCTCAGGCGCTCGGGCTCTCCACCTTCAAACTCAAGTTCGGACATCGCGGCGGCAACCATCCGGTGCGGGATGAGACCACCGGCAAGATCGAAATCACCAGCCAGAATCACGGTTTCGCCGTGGCCGATGCGGATATCCCGGCCCATGTCGAAATCACTCACCGCTCCCTGTTCGACGGCACCATAGAGGGGCTGAAAGTCACAGATAAGCCGGTGTTTTCAGTGCAATATCACCCCGAAGCCAGCCCTGGCCCGCAGGATGCCGACTACCTGTTCGACCGCTTCGCCGCACTGATCAACGCCTGAGCCGACATGCGTCAGGCAGGCTACCTGACGTCCCGCAACTGCGCTGTTACTTACAACCTACGACAATCAGTTCGACAATACTGTCGCGGTACTCCAGCCATGAGTGGCGGGAGACAGGGTTTCCGAACGGGTTGATAATGATCTGGAATTGCCGCAGGCATGAAAAATCCTCCTCGCGGGGAAACAGCTTGCGAATTCGATCCTGCAAGGGATCCGACCAGAAAAACCCTTCTTTGAGGCGGTAGCCAATCCAGACATAGCCTTGCTGAAGCAGGTGCGCCGCCAGCGCCTCGGCATCCTCCGGCAACGCCTCATTTACCTCCAGCGCAAACACATCCATCACATCCCTGTCGCCGACATCGCCCATCAGATCATCAATGGTATGGCGCAGGGTGCGCTGCAACTCGTAGGAGCCGGTATTCTCCGAGGCGTACATGTGAAAGCTGGTATGGGCCAGATAGGTGCCGTAAAACTCATTCGGCACGGTGACATGGATCTCCAGCGGGAATTTAAAGCGCTCCAGTTCCTGCTGCAGCAGCAGCGCCTGATCGCGGCGCTCCAGCACCGGGAAAATATCGGGATTGCCGCCCTGTTCCCTGACAATGGTCACCAGGTGCGAGAGCACGGTGGCTATGCTGGCATAGGCGTGCGACTGCATATGCTGCGGTCGCGACAGCAGAATCTTATCCGCCCCATCGACATACGGACGCAGCAAATTCATGTCGGAAAAGTTCCACGATACAATTTCCGCCGTAATGCGCTCATTGGCGCCGGGGGTCGCATCGCAGCGCCGGCGAAGATATGCCAGCTCATCTGCCAGTTCGGCATCGGTCATATTATCGAGCATGGTCACGTGGATGTGCTCGAATTCGACCAGCAGCCGCTGCAGCAGCAGCGGCAGGCTGCCAATCCAGCCGGTGATCAGCAGGCGAATGCTTTTCGGCTGCCTAGCTGGCTGAATCCCCGGCATGTCTGGCAACGACGCGGGCATCTCCAGCTGATTCAGCCGCTTGATGGTGAAAAATGTTTCCGAGTGCAGGGCGTTGGCATTGATAGCCACGCCCAGCAGCGATGGAATTGTGGACGGCATGGCCAGCTCATCCAGCTTGTAGAGTGGATGCACATGACCATCCGCATCGGCCAGCGCCACCAGGCTGACGCCGCGCATCATCAGACGCGCCGCCAGTGTGATGATCGGCATGGACTTATTGCCGTTGGGCAGGAACAGATGAATTGCGCCATCGACACGCGCCAGCTTGCCCCCCCATTCGCACACCTGCAGGGCGGACTCCTCGGTGCGTTCCGGAATCATCAGCCGCTCCATCACCTGATCGAAATCCCGATAAACCAGAATATTACGATACATATTGGCGCGCACATCCGGCTGCGAGTGAATCACGGTCGGCTTGTTATAAAAGTCCTGCGTATCCCAACCGATCTGCAGCATATGGTGGTGCGAATCGAGATGCGGATGGGGCATGCCCGAGGTGGCGTAATTGAGCAGGATATCCGGATTCACCTTGCGGATCGCCACCAGCGAAAACATGGCCTGGGCCAGGTTATCGGCGCTTCCCAGACCATCGGGAATAGCGACAACCGCCTGCCGGGCATGCGTCAGATTAACCCGTTGCAGCGATTCAACCTCCTCCATATTGCCCCAGCGATAGGTCGCCCAGCTATGCTCGATTAACTCATGCGGCATCTTCTCCTCATGGTTGAGGATCACCAGCTTGAGCTTGGAGAAGCTGCGCTCGGAGATGGTGCGCAGTTGCGACAGAATAAACGGCGACACATCCGACCAGCCCAGCATGACCATGTGGTTGGTGACATTCAGGCGCTCATTTCGCAACTTGGCCATTAAGCCGGAGACAATGCTGGCGCCAATACCGATGAAGAAGGCGAAGATAAACACGCCGAGCACAACGGCGATCACCGAAAATACCGCGATTTCAGAATTATCCGGATAGGTGATCGAATTACCCGGATCGGTGAACAGGCGGAATGCAAACCAGATCGGCGCCAGCATGCCTCTGTCTTCGGGATCGAGATGACCGTTCTGGTCGTAATCGAAATCCCCCATCGAGAAATGACCGATGACGCCGCCGCCGATCGACAAGACGCCGAGCAACAGCACGATCAGGTTGATCTCCTGCATGAATTGCCCTTCGCGCATCACCTCCTTGAGGTTGCGCACAATCACCATCCAGGGCCTGAGCAGCCGGATCAGGCGCAGCATGCGCAGGGCGCCGCCATAGGGAATGAAAGCGAAGGCCGGGATCATTACAAATGTGGCGATCAGATCCACGCCCCAGTACATCCACTCCGAAATTTTGTCGCGCCGGGTCTCATAGTCGATATTGCGCATGATCAAAAAGCGAATGGCCAACTCGACGCTGAAGAAGATAATGATGATCCACATCATGGTATCCTGAGCGAAAAAGGAGAGCAGGATAATCAGCGAAATCAGCATGCCGTAGGTGGGCGAAAACATGGCGCTCTGCAGGTCGATATAGCGGAACATGCGCAGCGTTCGTAACAGATAGACTGCTCGCAGCAGTCGGGCTGCGGCGGCGTCCTGCGCATCGATGGGGATATTGAACACCGTGATCAGCAGCGATGCGATGCCGATGATATCCAGCACCAGAAACAGCACGTCAATTTTCTGATTCAGGGAGGAGCGATAGGGGTTGGTGCGCCGCTTGTTCTGAATAATGGCGATGCGCAGCCCGAGTTCCACACAGAAAAACAGAAACAGCCCCGCCGCCAGCATCCGGTTATGGCTGAATGATGCTGCAATCAACCCCATCATCAGGAATCCGAAGCGCGGGTGCATCAGGATCCACTCCATATGGTGGTAAAACAGCGGCCGATCGCTGATCACCGACTTCAAATCACTCTTTTTCATAATAGCGCTCCATTCACATCAACCAAACTTGCATGATTTGTCAGCCGGCGTGCAGCCCATGCATGAAGATGTTGTCCGGGATAATGTCATTTAACTGAACTGATCTGGCGGGTGAGCGCCTGACTGATCGCAACCGCCTGATCCGGCGGCAGAAAAGAGAGAATCTTGCCCACCTTTTTCTCATCCATGAGCAGGAAAATTTTGACCACGGTGGCCAGTTTCATTTTGGCGATCACCGGCGCCGCGCTCTGCGGCTTCATACCTTCATACACGGCCGTCAGCCGTTTGATCTTTTTGTTTTTTATTTTGGACTCATCCGCCAGTCGCTGTTGAATACTGGCTTCCAGTTGCTGCAGTTCGGCAATGCGCTGTTTCAGTTTCTCTTCTGCCTGCGCAAGCGCATGGGCGCGCTGATCCAGTTTGTGACTGCGTTGATCCAGTTCTGCTCTGATCCGGCGCAGCGAGGTCAGCGTCGGATCTTCTATCGCCGCCATATCAGCCTGCGGCGCTGAAGCCGCGCCGGCATCCGGAATCAGGTAAGCCTCCAGCATGGCCCAGGAGTCAGCGGCATTTGCCGGTTGATGTTGCGGGCCGGAAGGCTGCAATGGTGGGCGAACCTGACCGGAATCGGCCAGAGCGGTAGCGGATGGCTTCATCGAGCGCTGCTTTTCAGGCTCGATCAGTTGCTGCGCCGAGCGATCCGCCCTGAATGATTCCGAATGCAGTTCCGAACGGGTTTGCCAGAAGGTGAATCCCGCTTTTGCCGTCAACAACACGGCGATGCAAAAAAACAGGGTAATGGATTGCAGACGTTTCATGGCGCGTTACGAGGCCGGCAACGAACGGCGGGCGGCAACCATATCATCCAGCAAGCGCTGGCTTTTCTGTTCCGCCTGTCGGCGCTGATAGCGCTGCTGCTTGTCATGGATGTTTTCATAGGCGTATTGGCTGCGGTAAATCTCAGCGAACTTGCGCAACAACGTCTGTTTTTGCTGTTCCAGTTGCTGCATGGCGCCCGTGGCCAGGCTCAGTTGTCCGCGCAATTCATTCAGGGAGAGATCAAATGCCTGCAGCAGTGCGGCCGCATGACGATTGCGCATGGCCTGGTCGCGCTGACGGTTAAGTTGGGCAATACGCGCATGCATATCATGCTGACGCTGCAACAGTTGCTGACTCTGGTGGTGCAGTTCGGCCAGTTCCAGTTCCACCTTGTGGCGATCCTGTTCACTGAGCCGGGCCAATATCGCGGATGTGCTGAGCTTCATGCAAACTCTCCTCGTAAGACATCTTGCTTACAAGCTGTAGCAATCGCTGTGCCGATTCTTCACTGCTGCTGAATTCATCGGGTGATTGCTGCAGAAACCTGCGTATTTCCGGCATCATAGCGATCACCTGATCCAGTTCAGGGTTGCTGCCCGACTCATAGGCGCCAATCGAGATCATATCTTCCATACGCTCGAACATGGCAAGTTTTCGACGCAATGCGCGCATGGCCGTCAACAGC
>JALUYG010000321.1 GCA_027013105.1 Mariprofundus sp. | reverse complement strand
CACCTGCAATCTCGGCAATGTATCCGCAGCCACGTCAGCCACCATCGCCATCGTCGTGACGCCCACACAGGCCGGACAGATCACCAATTCGGCGATGGCGGCCGGCAATGAGACCGATCCCACGCCGTGCAATAACACGACCCAGGTCACAACGACGGTGAATGCTGCGCCTCCACCACCGGCTAATGCCGATCTGGCCGTGAGCAAGACTGCCGCACCCAATCCTGTAGTGGTGGGCAATAATCTGACCTACACGGTAAACGTCACCAACAACGGCCCCACCGATCCGGCCACCGGCGTCACCATGACCGACACCTTGCCGGCCGGCGTCACCTTCGTCTCGGCCACGCCGAGCCAGGGTGCGGCCTGCACTCAGGCAGGTGTCACCGTCACCTGCAATCTCGGCAATGTATCCGCAGCCACGTCAGCCACCATCGCCATCGTCGTGACGCCCACACAGGCCGGACAGATCACCAATTCGGCGATGGCGGCCGGCAATGAGACCGATCCCACGCCGGCCAATAACACGGCCCAGGTCACGACAACCGTGAATGCTGCGCCACCACCGGTCAATGCCCCGCCGGTTGCATCAGGAGGGGGATTAGGAGGCTGCACATTGGGCCATACAGGTCGGCCTGACCCTGTGTTGCCAATGCTGATACTGCTGTCCATGCTCACATTATGGCGGCGCAAGAGCGAGACATCGTAACGAACCCACGAGCTGCCGATGGCTGATGGTTGTTGAACGGAATCAATAGCGTCCGGCTTTTCGGTTCAGCCGACCCCGCCCAAATGTTATCGGCCAGCATTCCTGCGCATTGGCCCGCACGGTGACCACCTACTGACCTCCCGCGCCGTCCGCTCTGGCTGCGCGCAGGTGTTACGCAGGTGGTAAGAAAACAGAGCGTCGACTATACTCTCAGACATGGTTGTGCGAATCGTCCTGCTGTTGTTACTCGTTATAACATTGCCCGGCCAGCTCGTCCGGGCAGCGGCAGATATCCATACAGCTCCCGGGCCAGATCGATTTCATCGATGGATTGAACAGTTCAAACAGTCGCCGCGCGGCCCCTTCGAGAGCATTCAGTGGTTTTGTCACGATGGCTCGGTTCTGCCGCCCAAAGCATACGCCTGCCGCGATCACGGCGGCGGCTTTCAGCACGGCGTCTGGAACGCCCGTGCAGAGATGTTGCGAAATAACGGCTACCTGATCGCCACGCTGTTTTCCACCATCAAGCCCGATACCTTCACGGGAAAAGATGCCGACCTGCAGACGTTAAAGCAGATCCTGCTCGAACAATATCTGATTCACAGTGACGACGGCTGGATATTTCGCCGGGCCAGACTCTATCGCGGCGCCATACAGGCTGAGGCGGAACAGGATTCAGCCGGCAAACTGGCACTGGCCATGATGGCCGACCCGGCATGGATGACGCCCGAACGCTATCTGCTGCTGCGCGAAGCCGTCCGTTTATTGCCGCTCCCGAACGAGCCGGAACTGAGCCGCAAAATTCGACAGGCCGCCAGCGATATCGCCGAACAGGACAGCGGCTTTCACGATCTGCGCGTCAAGATCCATAGTCTGCCGGATAAGAGGGATGCCGCCCGCGTCAGAGATTACGCCCGCACAACGGGTCAGGAGCGTCTGAGGAACGCATACGCATCGCTGGCTTCGGATCTGGACTCACTCTATTCGCCGCAAACCACCATCCTGAAACTCAGGCATCTGGCCGGTGAATCGCGCAATCGCGCCTTCAAGCTGGAAATCGCCAAAACAATCGAGGCGCTGCAGCAGGCGAACAGCAAGGCTGTGGCGCTGCATGCCATCGCCGTCAAATCCATCCGCTTTCGCAATATTCTGCTGCGCAAAAACCGCTACACAGTCTATAATCGCCTGCGTTTTTTGCGCGCATCCCTGCTGCTGGAACAGCACGCCTATGCGCTGGGCAATCAGCTGGTGGAGTCATCAGCCGGCAGCAGCCGGGCGACTCGCATCGGCTGGTTGCGGGATATGGCCGGCGTCCTGCATGCCACCGGCTTGCTCTCCTCGCGTCAGTGGCGGGCTGCAACAACTGCGATCGATGCGCTACAGCGACAGCATCGACCCGAAGCACGCCATTACTATAACGAGCTGCGCTATCTGGCTCGTATCAGTGAATGGTCGCAACATGCGCTGACTTTCCACTTTGCTAAAGTCGTCAAGCGCTGGCAACGACTCTCGCCACTGACGGTGAATTTTATACCCGATCGGCTGCGCAGCAGTCCCCTGCTGCCATTCACCCGCACCCTCGACACCCTGATCGCCGATGCCGCCCGTCTCAGCGGCATCCGGCACACCCTGTTTGGCAAGCCTGTCGGCACCGGCATGCGCGCGCTGAATCCCGGCATGCGTCGAGGCATCTTACGCCTGGCGGCGGACGATCATCAGCCGCTGCATGCCGACAGCATCTATCTGCTGCCGGGCACGCGCCGGGAACTCACCCCGGTGGCCGGCATCATCACCCGTGGCGAAGGCAGCTCCCTCTCGCATGTGCAACTGCTGGCGCGCAATCTGGGAATTCCGAACATGGTGGTGAATCGCAGGCTGTTCAACATGCTCAAAGCCCATCTGGGCGAGCGGATTGTCATGCGCATCACTGCACGCGGCATGATCGTGATTGAACGCGATGCAGCGAAATGGAATGCGCTGTTCACACAGCCCGGCAAGGCCCGGAAACCGGCGCTGGCGGCAATGAAGACAGCGGATTTACGCAACCGGCGCATGCTGCCCCTGAGCCAAATCCGGGCGCGCGATTCCGGCCGAACGGTCGGCCCCAAAGCGGCGAATCTGGGCGAGTTGAAGCACTACTATCCGGACAAGGTGAATCCGGGACTGGTGCTCCCTTTCGGGCTGTTCCGCCAATATCTCGATCAACCGATGAGCGCCGCCGGCCCCAGTGTCTTTGCATGGATGCAATCAGAATATCAACGACTGGCGCGCATCCCGGACAGCGCCGCGCGACAGCGTGAAACCAGCCGCTTTCTGGCTCGCCTGCGACAACGGATCATCAGCGGCGATCCCGGCCAGCCGTTCCGTCAACGACTGCGCCGCACACTACAGAAGATGTTCGGCGCAGAAGGAAGCTACGGCCTGTTTGTTCGCAGCGATACGAACATGGAGGATCTGCCCGGCTTCAACGGCGCCGGCCTGAATCTGACCGTGCCGAATGTGGTCGGATTTGATGCGCTGATATCAGCCATTCTGCGTGTCTGGGCCTCGCCATTTAGCGAGCGCGCCTTCGCCTGGCGACAGGCCTATATGCAAGAGCCCGTACAGGTCTACCCCTCCGTGCTGCTGATGAAGAGCTTTGCATCGGAAAAATCCGGCGTGCTGATCACCGCCGATGTCGATAGCGGCGACCGCCAGTGGCTCACCATCGCCAGCAACGAAGGCGTCGGCGGCGCAGTTGCTGGACAACTGGCGGAAGAGATCAGGGTGCAGCGCCAACGCGGCGTTGTAAAATTGCTGGCCCAGGCCTCCGCACCTGAACAGGCCGCGCTGAATCCGGCAGGCGGCATGCGCACTGTACCGGCCAGCGGCCGTGAATATGTGTTGAACCGTCAGGAGATCACACAACTGCGCCGGCTGGCCTCGGATGTGGAGCGACGTTTCCCATTGCCGCATGGCAAGGATGGCGCGCCGGTGGTGGCGGATATCGAATTCGGATTTCGCCATGGTAAGCTGGCGCTGTTCCAGATTCGCCCGTTTGTCGAGAGTCGTGACGCCGCCCGCAGCCTGGCGCTGGCCAAACCGGATCGCCAACTGCCCGACAACCGTCATTACCTGGTGCGGCTGGATCAACCGCCGACCAGCGAGAACAGACTGAAATGAGCCGATTCCGCCACATTACCCAATATACGTTGCTCGCCATGGCGCTGCTGCTGCCGGACTGGTCGGGCGCTTTTCCGCTGGACGGTGCGGCGACGACCGGCATCACCCGCCTGGAGGGCTACAGGCTGGCGCAACTGGGCCAGGTGCCGGGCAACAAACTGCCAGCCGGCGCCATGCTGAAGCTGGATCAGATTAAATTGCGATTGACCAATCGCATGGGTCAGGGGCTTCCCATGCCCGACGCCCGCTTATCACGCCGGCTCACAACATTACTGGGCGAGGATGCGAAAAATTACAGTTTGAGCCTGCTGGATATCACCGACCCGGCCCATCCGCGTTATGCCGAACATCAGGCGGCGGTGCAGCGCAATCCGGGCAGCGTCGGCAAGCTGGTTATCGCATTGTCGCTGTTTCAGACTCTGGCTGATCTCCACCCGGATGATACGGAGGCTCGAGAACGGCTGTTGCGCAACACCATTGTCGTGGCGGACGATTTTATTCGCACCGATCATCACCGCGTGCCGTTCTGGCAGCCCGAAAAAAAACGTCTGCGCAAACGGCGGCTAGTCGAAGGGGATAGCGCCAATTTATGGAGCTGGCTGGACTGGATGTTGTCGGCCAGTTCCAATGCGGCAGCCAGCATGGTGCTAAAACAGGTGCTGCTGTTGCGTCATTTCGGGCGGCTTTATCCGCCCGGCCATGCGGCAGAGGATCATTATTTTAACCATACGCCCAAACAGCAGTTGAGCCGCGACCTGCTATCGGCGCTGCAGCAGCCGCTCATCGACAACGGCTTTGATACGCGGCAATTCCGACAGGGTGGATTCTTTTCCCATACCGGCAAACGCCGGGTGCCGGGCGGCAGTAGCACGGCAAACAGCCGTCAGCTCATGCGCTATCTGTTGCTGATGGAGCAGGGAAAACTGGTCGATCGCTGGTCCAGCCTGCAGATCAAGCGGCTGTTGTATCTGACCCGGCGACGTATTCGTTATGCATCTTCTCCGGCCCTGAAAGATGCGGCCGTCTATTTCAAATCGGGTTCGTTCTACAAATGCCGGGCCGAGGCAGGGTTTGTCTGCAACCCCTATACCGGCAATGTATTGAATCTGATGAACTCCGTCACCGAGGTAGAGTGGCCGGCCGGCGCGCCGAAGCTGGTTTACATGGTGGTAGTGACATCGAATGTATTAAGAAAAAATTCCGCTGTCGCTCAGCAGACGCTGGCCACTCGCCTGCACCGCCTCATGCAACGAATGAACCCCTAACCCGGAGCCAAACAGAAAAAGCATCATGACCCCAGCCACTGATTTCACGAATTCACACTGATTATAACAAACACCTCCAAGCCGCCTTCGGCATATTGCCTTTTCATTCGTGTTCATTCGTGCCATTCGTGGCTGGGTTGTTACATCAGGTGTTTGGTTCGGGTCGGTTCAAGACTCGCAACATGCGCTGCGCCTTTTTCGGCGGCGACATAATCGGCATGTTCAAAAATAATCTGATCCATTGCTGCAATCAGCCTGGTCATCCAGACGCCGCCCCGCCGATCATGCGCCAGCGCAACTGCAATATATTGGCGACCATGATGTTCTATCAGGGCGCTGTCGGCATGAAAATCACGCCAGCTGCCGGACTTTCTGTAGATTTTCGCATTGGTGTTGCGCAACCCTTTCACAAATTTGTGGTGAATGCCGGGATGGGAGAGAATATTTTTCATCTCGCTGGAAAAATGCGGCGACACCAGTTTACCGGTATCCAGCATATAATAGAAACGGGCCACCTGCATGGCGGTAGCGCCATGCGACAGATGGTGCAGCGGATCGCGGTGGAAGGCTGTGCCGGTGGCATACTCCTTGCCGACCCACAGGCCGCCGTTGTATTGCGGGTCATACAACCTGTACCGGGGCGATTCCAGCACCCGGTTGATATACTCCTTGCCCACCTTCCTGATCATGGCGGTTGCATCTTTGTTGGATGAGTAGCGGATCATTCTTGTCATGGTCTGACGCGTGTCATCATCCAGCGCCAGTTGGCCGTGTGCGATGCGCTCAAAGGCTGCCAGCAGAATAGCAATCTTCGGCAGACTGGCTGCATACATCATCTCATCGCCGTTAAGCTGCGCCAGGCTCGGCGCTGCAGGATCGGTGACATCCACCAGTGCAACCGACAACCGGTGTTCACGCACAGCCCGCTGCAGATGCAACTGCTTGATGCGTAGCTCCAGCCTGTGCTGCAGATCGGCGCTGGCCTGCTGACGAAGGGATACAGACGCGGACGACGACTCTGACGCAACGGCATAACCGGGCAGCGCAGCCATCACACTGCAGCATAAAACCAGTAGTAATTTCATTGCCATCGCGTTCTCCTTCGGCGCACATAGTATGGAGGCATAATTGCAAAGCAACCATGATGCCATTCATGTGTGTCATGTTTCATCACTTTTCAACCATCACATGCAACTGCAATGCCCTGATGCGATGCGACATGGTCGCCTCATTCGCACAACGTAACGGCGCCTCCGGATGAAACAGTGACTGGCATTACAATGTTGGCCGGATCCCGAAATTACCCACCCACACCGACCCATAGCTTCAATTCGGCTTCACCTGCAATGGCAATACGCAAGGCTTGACCGACCACTGCCATTATTGATAATGCGCGCCTGTTTCGTGACCGGCTGGAGGTTTTGATGCGGCGACACTGGCTAGTGACATTGCAGAACCTCGCGATAACCGGCCGGCAGTGGGATACGGATGCGCCTATGACGCTGCTGAAGGATCAGAATATTGGATCAGTGCAGCCCTTGACCGATCTGGCCTCTGATGTGCGCTGCCAGCTTAAGCTGGAACGTACCGGCGATATCTTTCGTTTGACCGGCCTGTGGCGCGGCCTGATTCGGCGTCACTGCAGCCGCTGTAATGCCCCGTTTGACTGGCGGGCTGAAGGCGACACCGAACGGGAGTTTCGTCTGGCAGGCGGGCAGGAAGCCAGGCTCGACGAAAACTGTGACAACAGTTGCGAGGTTGTGGCTGCGCCGGGTGAGATTGACCTGATCGATATCCTGCGCGAAGATATCTGGCTGGC
The DNA here is from genome assembly GCA_027013105.1 of Mariprofundus sp. Classification (GTDB taxonomy): domain Bacteria; phylum Pseudomonadota; class Zetaproteobacteria; order Mariprofundales; family Mariprofundaceae; genus Mariprofundus. Next base: position 1,056 of record JALUYG010000321.1, on the reverse strand, counting down.
CTGGAAATCTGATGTGATATGCAGTGATTCGTGCCGGGGTCTGTGTCAGGGTTGCGGCGTGGATCTGAACCGGGAAAGCTGTCAATGCGAGCAGGATGAGAGCGACCATCCGTTTGCAGCGTTGCGCAGCCTACAACTGAAGTAGCTTGCAACTGAAGTGAGATGCAGTCGTAAAAAGACGACGAATGCCACATGGTGGGTCGTCAACAAGAGATAAGTTTTAGAGATTGATCGCATGCATCAATCTTGCAGGAGAGTAAGATGGCAGTACCAAAGAGAAAAACCAGCACTTCCAAGCGCAATATGCGCCGTGCGCACGATCGCATTGTCCCGGCCGGCATGTCCGAATGCCCGGAGTGCGGAGAGATGATGCGCCCGCATCACGCCTGTCCGCATTGCGGCACCTACAAGGGCCGCGACGTCATATCTTCATCTGAAGATTAATTCGGTTCCGAACCGAAGCTCGTCCAGAAGTTACCTTTTTTGTCTGAATCCGGCTCCGGAAGCGCCAGAACCGATCACGGCGTTCGTATTCTGGTTGACGGTCACGGCGGCGACGCTGCGCCGGAGATGGTGCTGGACGCACTGGAAATCGCCCTTTCACCCGCATTCTCCAGCCGCTTTTCCGGCCCGCTTACGCTGGGCGTTGTTGGCCAGGAAGCGGTCATTCGCCCGCTGTTGCAGGCGCGCGGCATCGAAAACCGGGTATCCCTGATTCCCGCCACTGAAGTGGTCGGAATGTGCGATTCCCCTTCACACGCGCTGCGTAGAAAAAAGGGATCATCCATCCATGTCGGCGCGGCGATGGTGCGCGACGGCCAGTGGGACGCGCTGGTCAGCGCCGGCAATACCGGCGCTCTAATGGCCATTTCCAAGATCATTCTGCGCATGCTGCCCGGCATCGACCGGCCGGCTATCGCTTCCATGGTGCCGGCCGTGCATCAGGGCCGCACCCTGATGCTCGATGCCGGCGCCAACTCCGAATGCACCTCCGATCATCTGGTTCAGTTCGCCATCATGGGCGCCTGTTATATGCAGGCTGCCGAAGGCATTGCA
>JALUYG010000320.1 GCA_027013105.1 Mariprofundus sp. | reverse complement strand
CCGAACACCACGGTTATCGCCATCTCGGCCTATCAGTCGGCAGATCTGATCCAGTCCGTTTTGAAGCTCGGCGTGCGAGGATTTCTGCCCAAATCCAGCGACAGCGGCTTGATGCAGCGCGCCATCAAGCAGGTGTTGCATGGCGATATTTATGTGCCGCCTGAAGCGCTGGCTGAACAGCAGCCCCGGCCTGACGGCATCGCGTTGACCCGCAGGCAGAAGCAAGTGCTGACGCTGCTGGGAGAGGGGTTAAGCAACAAGGAGATATGCCGCCACCTGGGCATTTCGGAGCGCACTGTCAAAATGCATATCACCGCACTGATGGAGAAATTCAACGCCTGCAACCGCACCCAGGTTGCCATTATGGCTGTCGCCGAACAGCCCTGATCGACCACGCCGCCGGGCTTCACCCCGATGTCGGCGCACGCCTTTGCGTTGCCTTATCCAGCATCGATTCGATGGTATCATATAGCTGATGCGGATCGACCGGTTTGCGCAACACCGGAATGCCACTGTCATACGTATCCACCGAATCGGAGCCTGTCACCAGAATAGCTGCAATCTGTTCACCGGCCAGTTGCCGAACCTTGCGGATTAACGCCGGGCCGTTGCAGCCATCCTGCAGACTATAGTCCGACACCATCATATCGGGACGCTCCGCATGACTGTCCATAAATGCCGTCACCTGTTGCAAAGAACCAAAGCAGCGGCATAAACAGCCCCATGACTCCAGCAGCACCTCCATGCCTTCAAGCGCAATTTGTTCATCATCAACAACCCAGATACGCGCCCCCTCAAGCGCTATTGCAGGTAGATTTCGCCCCTCCGGCTGAGGCGATGGCGGCGGCGCCATCAGCGGCGCTTCTCCGGCCGGCACTGCCACGGAGAACACCGTGCCTCGCCCCGGCCTGGAGCGCACTGAGAGTTTCAGAAACAGCAAGCGGGCGATTCTTCGTACAATCGACAACCCGAGCCCGGCGCCTGAGCCCGCAACTTCAACACCGTGGTTCAGGCGATGGAACTCATCGAAAATAGTCGACAACTCCGATTCCGGAATGCCGCTGCCGCTATCCCACACCTCAATAAGAACAGTATCATTGCGACGTCTGCATCCGATCAATACGCCGCCGCGCTCCGTATAGCGCAACGCATTTTCGACAAGGTTGCGCAAAATGCGCTCCAGCAGCATCGCATCTGTCACAAGGCAGACGTCGGTCGTGAAAACCCGCAGCTTCAGCCCTTTTTCGCGAAACAGCGATGCATATTCATTTTGCATTCGCTCAAACAACGGGGCAAGCGGGAAAAGCGTTGTATTCACATCCATCGTCCCCGTCTCAAACTTTGAAATATCCAGCATCTGATCAAACATGCTACGCAACAGATCAATTCCCTGGCGCACCTTCGCCGCAAGCATCGCACCTTTTTCATCGCGAAAATGGCCCTCCATGCCAGAGAGAAACAGCGACATGGCATGCAAGGGCTGGCGCAGATCATGACTGGCGGCGGCAAAAAAACGGGTTTTCTCGGCGCTGGCCTGCTCAACATCCAGTAGCGCCTGCTGCAGAAACGCACTCTTCTCTTCAACAAGCCGGGTAAGGTTTCTGTTGATATGTTCAAAGCCATTTAAGGCGACAACCAGTTTTGAGAGCCATAAAACGGAAATAACCATCACCACGGCAAATGGCGCAAATTGCAGATAGAGATGCATATAATCCATATGCAGCTTGGCAATCAGCCAGTCGTGCAGGCCGGAGAGAAACAGGCATAAGAAGCCCAGCGCAACAGCCGCCGCATCCACAGATTGTTGTCGCTTCCAGCTATGCGAGACCACGATAAGCATCACCACCACCAGCACAATAGAACCCGCCTGCCACCACTCATACACACTCACCAGCCACATTTCCGGCACCAGCATCAGAAGAAAACCCAATAGCGGAAAAAACAGCGTGCTGATCGTTTCCAATCGGCGGTGATTCAGCTGCAGCAGGCGGTTGGCGAACATCATCAGGCAATAGACGATCATGCCCAGACTGATTTGCGTCATGGACTCCCACAAATGGCGATCAAAAGGGATATTCTTGAGAAAAAAGTTGAGTGAAAACAGCGCACAGAAAAATGCACTGCCGGCGAGCCACAGATAATATCGTTCCATCGGCCTGAACAGAACAAAGATCACGATGAACAGAGCTATAGCGATCGCTATAATGAACATCACAACAGAGGCCATGATCTTGACGCGCCAAAGCTGCTCATATAACGGTTGCAGCGCTTTAGCATGCCCGACCATCACCGTGCTCAGGCCGCCGCCATCATTGGGGTATGCCGCCAGCCGAATATCGATACGGTTGCGTCCGGCATGCAGCAGGCTTGAAGGAAAGTTGAATATGAGCGGCCGAAACCAGTTTCTCGCCAGCGGCTCATCAAACCGCCCGCCCGAACCAATCAGCACGCTGTTTACATAGACATCGGCAGTCATGTTAACGCTGGGAAGAAAAACCGCCCATAGCAGGCCATCGGCCTTGCCGCTTTCAAAATTGAGCCGATACCATGCCACTCCCCCCTGATCAGGCAGTGTGGCATTCCAATTGTCCGGCAGTTTGCGAAAAGACCACCCCGACCGGCCGACAGCTGGCGGTGAGTGATCGTCCGAGAGGATAAAACGGGCAGTATTCAAACGAGTATAATCGCTGTCAGCCCCAGTAATATCTCTATACTGAGAGCATGCAGCCAGAACAGCTCCGATACATATGGCCAACAGCAAGCGCAGAATTGGTTGCATATTAATTTGCAGGTCTGGCTGCCTGTCCGGTTTGGTTCGGAGCGAACCAGTCGTTCGGCCGAATGAACAGATGCTCGATCAAACTTTCTGCGACCAGCCCCGCCTGCTCCGGACTGGCCGCCTCGACTTTGCCGGGCGTTCCCAGTTAAACATGGACGGAGATATTCTGTATGCAGTCGTTGCTGATCATGTCACCTCGGCACGCCGCAAAGCCGGCCAGCGCATCCCCCAAGTTTGGCGTCGCACCGATACAAACGCAACTCCACACGCAGGCAGGCCGGACAAAGCCGCCCGTAAACGATACGATGTCGCCATGTCGTTAGCCAATCTCCGCAACCAAATGATCACCTCATTCTATGACCTGGGGCCCGAGCAGGTGTTGCAGGCGGTTGAAAGCGTCGGGTTTTCCTGCAACGGCCATCAGCTGGCGCTGAACTCCTATGAAAATCGCGTTTATCAGATCGGCCTGGATGGTGATGCATCCATCGTGGCCAAGTTTTACCGCCCCGGCCGCTGGAGCGATGCGGCGATTATTGAGGAGCATCAGTTCACGCTGGAGCTCGAAACGCTGGATATTCCTGCTGTGCCGCCGCTGCTGATCGGCGGCGACACGCTGTTTCATTTCGGCGAGCACCGCTTCAGCCTGTATCCGTTGAAAGCCGGCCGCGCGCCCGATTTGGAAAACAGGGCGCATCTGCAGCAGTTGGGGCGCTATTTCGGACGCATCCACGGGCTGGGTGCAACCGCAGTTTTTCACCACCGGCCGGCGCTGACTGTGCATACGTTTGGCGATGACGCCTATGAATTTCTCATGGAGCACGCTTTTATTCCGGCTGAACTCGAACGCGCCTACGAAAGGCTGGCTGAAGATCTGCTCGATATGGTTGAAGCGCGATTGAGGGCCGTCGATCCGCAACAGATTCGTCTGCACGGCGACGCTCATCCCGGCAATATTTTGTGGAAAGACAATGCCCCCTACATTCTCGATTTCGATGACGCCCGCATGGGGCCGGCGGTGCAGGATTTATGGATGTTCCTCTCCGGCGATCGCACTCAGATGACGACGACGCTGGATACGCTACTCACCGCCTACAGCCAGTTTCACGATTTCGACTGCCGCGAACTCTCCCTGATCGAGCCGTTACGCACCCTGCGCATCATGCACCACGCCGCCTGGCTGGCCGAGCGCTGGAGTGATCCGGCCTTCAAGCGCGCTTTCCCATGGTTCAACAGCCAGCAATACTGGGAAGAGCACATCCTCACTCTCAAAGAACAAGCCGCCGCCATGCAGGAAGAACCGTTGGCCTGGTCATGAAGCGTTAACCTGAGTCGACATCAGATGCGCACAGGCATGCGGCGCGCGCCGAAGGCGGTGTGAAATGGTGCGAAGCGGCCCGGAATCGCCTGACCGCATATAATGCAGTGGCCGTCATCGGAGAGCCGGTGTTCGAGAATTTCGTACCAGTCGCGGACGACGACTCTGGCATGACAGGCGGGGCAGAAAGTCGTGCCGCCGCTCTGATCATGCACATTGCCGGTATAGACGTATTGCAAGCCGGCCCGCAGTCCGATCTGTCGCGCCCGGCTTAAGGCTGCGGCGGGCGTGGCCGGGATGTCGGTCATTTTCCAGTCGGGATGAAAGGCGGTGAAATGCAGCGGCACCTCCGGACCCAGATGTGCGGCGATCCAGTCGCACATGGCGGTCAGTTCCGTATCGCTGTCATTCTGTCCCGGAATCAGCAGCGTGGTGATTTCAAACCATACATCGGTCTCATGTTTCAGGTACTGCAGCGTATCGAGCACTGGCTGCAACTGGCCGACGCAGAGCTTATGATAGAAATCGTCCGTAAATGCTTTCAAATCGATATTGGCCGCATCCATCTGCGCAAAAAACTCGCGGCGTGCTGCAGCATGGATATAACCGGCCGTGACAGCCACCGTTTTGATATCCAGTGCATGGCAGGCGCGCGCCGTATCGACGGCGTATTCGAGAAAGATCACCGGATCGTTATAGGTGAAGGATACGCTGGTGCAACCGTGTTCGGCGGCGGCCCGGGCGATCTGATCTGGTTCGGCCTGGGCGCACAAACGGTCAAATTCACGCGATTTGGAGATATCCCAGTTCTGGCAGAATTTGCAGGCCAGATTACAGCCGGCAGTGCCGAAGGAGAGTACGCTGGAACCGGGATAAAAATGGTTGAGCGGTTTCTTTTCAATCGGATCGATGCAGAAACCGGATGAACGGCCATAGGTGGTGAGCACCATCTGCTCGCCTTCGCGTTGGCGCACAAAGCAGAGACCGCGTTGGCCGTCATGCAGTTTGCAGTCGCGCGGACAGAGGTCACACTGAATGCGGCCATCATCGAGCCTGTGCCAGTAGCGGGCGGGAAAATGGGCATCGGGCATCGTTACAGCGCCTCCTTCTCTTGAAACTTTTCAACCTGATAGATGAACAGGCGCAAATCCGGATGCCAGAAATCCGCTGTGAGCCCCGCCTTCAGCTTCAGATGCGCCATGAATTGCTCCGGCTCGGGCAACTGCGCCCAGACCTGCGGCAGGAAGGTGGCTTTGTGCGGCCCGTATTCGAGCACCACGCCGTCGACGCCCGGCCGGATGGCTGAGAGCGCCCCGGATTCATCGGCAAAGGCCAGCGGCTGCATGGCCGAGAGCAGCGAGACTTCGATCCTGACTATATCAAATTCAGCGGCTGTGAGTGGCGGAAAACGGGGATCGTGAAAGGCGGCGGCGACGGCATTGGCCGTCACATCTTCATGCAGCGGCCGACAGGCTGTCAGCGTACCGATACAGCCTCGCAACGCGCCACGCATGGTTAAGGTGACAAAGGTTGCTGCTGTGGCCTGCAACCATGTCGCCGATTCGATTTCCGGCGCCGCAGCGCTGATGCCAAGCCGCTCGGCAATCGCATGACGTGCCAGCCCGATCAGCACCGTACCCCGATCGGCTTTCATGGTCGCTCCGGCTCATCGGCCGGCTCAAAAAATGCCACAGAGGCATAGCCAACCACCCGATCCCTGTCGCCGGCGGTATCGCCGGAATTGCGATAATCCAGCAGTTTCGGGGTCAGACCGAATCGACGGGCCAGCGGCAGCAAGGCATTGATGCCCGTCGCGCCGCAGGCCTGCTCATGATTCAGCGGCGCATCCATCTGTAAAATCATTTCAATGGTATGCTGATCCAGCACGCGGGCTTCTGCATAGGGGTGATAGTGGGACAGATCGGAACTGATAACAAATAAAGTATGCGCATCGCCCCAGAGCTGTTCCAGTGCTGTGGTGACGCGCTCCGGATGCACCGATCCGATACATATCGGCAGCAACGAAAAGTCGCCCAGCATGGTTTGCAGGAACGGCAGTTGCACCTCCAGCGAGTGCTCCTGTGCATGCGCGGCGCTGTTCACCGCCACGTCGGGCAGGGCTTGCAACTGCTGCATGGCTTTCCGATCCAGTTGTATGCGCCCCAATGGCGTGGCAAAGGCGTCATCTGCCGGCAGCGCCATGCCGTAAAACGGCACGCGGTGGGCCGGCCCTGCCATCACCACGCGGTTGATATCGGCATGCTGCAGCGCCGCATAGGCAAAGGCGGCAGTCGGACCGGAATAGACATAGCCAGCATGCGGCGCGATCACCGCTTTGGGGACAGGCAAATTCGCCGGCAGATGCTTTGTGGCAAGGCTCAGCGTATCAGCGATAAATCTGCGCAGTTCCCGAACATCGCCGGGATAAAACAGGTTGGCAACAGCAGCCGGGCGAACAGACATCTTCACCTCCGTACACGCTATGCCATTATATACCCCGCCGCCCTGTTTGTCATCATGTCGCAGCCAGTGCGGCAGCGATAAAAACGATTTCACTCCTGATAAATGTCCGGATAAATACGGCCCGGCAGCCGTACTGTTCAGCGAATGGGCGGGTTAAGAGTCGGGAGTGAGGAGAAACAGGCCATTATAAGCGAACCGGGATACCCTGTGCGGCCAGGTGGGCTTTGGCTTCGTGAATGGTAAACGTGCCGAAATGAAAAATCGATGCGGCCAGCACAGCATCGGCCTTGCCATCTTTCAAGCCTGAAGCCAGATGTTCCAGTTTGCCAACACCACCGGAAGCGACCACATTGGCTGTCACTGCATCGGCTACGGAGCGGGTCAGTGCGATATCGTAGCCATCTTTGGTGCCATCGGCATCCATGCTGGTCAGCAGGATTTCCCCGGCGCCGTCATCGGACATACGTTTGGCCCACTCCACCGCATCCAGCCCGGTGGGTTTTCTGCCGCCATGGGTGAAACATTCCCAGTGATCATCGACGGCTTTGGCGTCAACGGCCACCACAATGGTGGAAGAACCGAAATGTTCGGCGGCCTCTTTGACCAGCTCCGGATGAAAGATGGCGGCGGTATTAATGGAGACTTTATCCGCTCCGGCATGCAGCAGATTTTCGATATCGGAGAGCGCCTTGACGCCGCCGCCCACCGTCAGCGGCATAAACACATGTTCGGCCACCTCGGTAACCATATGATAGAGCGTATCACGGCTCTCGTGGCTGGCGCGAATATCGAGAAAGGTCAGCTCATCTGCGCCCTGCTCGTCATATTTGATGGCCGCTTCAACCGGATCGCCGGCATCGATAATATCGACAAACTGCACGCCCTTGACGACGCGCCCGTGCGCCACATCCAGACAGGGAATAATCCGTTTCGATAACACGTTATTTTTTTACCGCAGAGTACGCAGAGTTTCGCAGAGTATAACCCCCAACCATTCGTAAAGATTTGCCTGTGTTTTTCATCCGTGTTTATCCGTGTTCATCTGTGGTTCCAGCCTTTGGTTTTAAGGCGTTGATTGCCGCTGAGAAGTCGAGCGAGCCTTCATAGATGGCGCGGCCGGTGATGGCGCCGCAGATGCCGGTGTTGGCATGGGTGGCGCAGGCTTTGACATCGGCCATGCGGGCGACGCCGCCGGAGACAATCACCGGAATTGAAATGGCACGCGCCAGATTGACGGTCTCCTCGATATTGGGGCCGGTGAGCATGCCGTCGCGGGCAATGTCGGTGTAGATAATCGCCGCCACGCCTGCATCTTCAAAGCGGCGTGCCAGATCAACCGCCTTCACATCGGTGACATCGTCCCAGCCATGCACGGCCACCATGCCCGCTTTGGCATCGATGCCGACACACACCTGTCCCGGAAAGGCGCGACAGGCTTCGCGCACCAGATCCGGTTCGGAAATCGCAATCGAACCGAGAATCACA
>JALUYG010000319.1 GCA_027013105.1 Mariprofundus sp. | reverse complement strand
TGTGATCCGTGCATTGCGTGGTGGAAAGGTTTGGAGCGGGTTCCCACTCCTCTGAAAAAAAACTTTGCAGTTTCTGAATTTTCGTCTATAACTCGTGTATTACATGCGACTGATGTGCCGGGGGGGCGTGATTGGTGGCGAGAATTTGATCAATAATGGGGAATATTCCGATGAAAAGACATATCTTGAAAGCGCTCTTGGCCATTGCTGCCGGATTGGCGCCATGCGGTGCATTTGCGGCGGATCCAGCTTCGGTTCGCATCGGCGGTGTTGACGTGACGCCTGCGGTGAAGGTGATGGAGAAACATGACGACAACATCTTTTCGCAGCAAAATATCAAGAAGAGTAGCTGGATTACAGTGGTTGAGCCAGGGGTGGATTTAAAGGCTGATGACGGCGTTTCGCAACTCGAAGTGCAATATCACCTCTCAAACGGAACCTTCCATAGCAGCCATGGTGATGATTATCTTGATCACTTTGTGAGCGCTTCCTACGCCTACAGCCCAACCTCGCGCCTTACCAGCAGTCTGTCTGTGGATTACAGCAAGACCCATGATGCGCGTGGTACGACATTCACCGGTTCGCCGCTGATTTTCACTACGCCGGATAAATATCATGAAACGACTGTGAACGGTGAGATTGGCTATGGCGTCAACGGCCATCTTGCATTGGCAGGTGCGTACAGTAACAAACGCTATGATAACCATCACACTGTTACAAAGGCGCGCGATCTGGATACGGCGGAGGGGCGCGCGAGCTTTTCCTACCCCATCGCGCCGGCGACGCGGGCAGTGCTGGAGGCGAGATACAAACGCTTTAACTATAAGCTGTTCACCCCGACCAGCAATCTGGACAGTAGTGAGCAGCGTTACTTTGCCGGCTTGAACTGGGAGGCTACCGCCATGACCAGCGGTTCATTGCGGCTGGGTTATCTGAAAAAGCGTTTCAGCAGCGCACGGCAGGTCGGAGCGGGCCAGTTCTCCTGGGAGCTTGGTGCAAAATGGGCCCCGACAACCTATTCCAGCGTGCAGATTTCTTCAGATTACGGCCCTCAGGAGACCGATGGTACGGGCAGCTATATCAAATCGATCGGCGCCGATGTGAGCTGGGACTATGCATGGAACAACCGGCTTAGCCATAATGTGTATGGCGGCTACCATGAAAACCGTTATCAGGGAGTGGGCGTTGCCCGTAAGGATCGTTTATCGAGCGCCGGCATTTCGGTTGATTATCAGATCCAGCGTTGGCTGGGGATCGGCGCCGGCTATGACTACCTGAATCGCAACTCCAATCTGGCGAATACCAGCTTCAAGGATAACACCTGGTCGTTGAATCTGCTGTTGACGTTGTAGTTTTCCCGTTTCCTCCTGTTGATGCAGGCGCAGAAAATGCGTTATCGGTTGTCATGATACGCCTTGTCAGCTCTGTTCTGCTTGCTTAAGCTCGCCCGGCGCTTGCGGCGGGAAAGTAAGCGAAAATAAACTGTATATGGATGATTTAATGATGAATCGAGTTGGAACTTATCTGACTGTGTTGTGGCTGGTCTGCGTTGCGGCCTGGCCGGTAGCGGCCGCGCCGGCGGTGCAGATGCACAACCGTCTGGATGGCGGGTTTAGCGGTGCGGCGGGTGCATTTGACGGCTATCGTCTTGGCGCCGGAGACAAGATTAAGATTCATGTCTTTGGTGAAGAGGATATGGATGTTGAAGTGCGCCTGGGCGCATCGGGCGACCTGCGTTATCCGTTTTTGGGCAAGATCCATGTGGCGGGCATGACCATGCCGGAACTGGAGCGAAAAATTACAACTGAACTGTCAGGCCGCTACCTGGTGGATCCGCAGGTGCGCGTTTCGATGGAGGAGTTCAGGCCGTTTTATGTGAATGGCAAGGTGCAGAAACCGGGCGGCTACCCGTATCAACCGGGGCTGACGGTGCGTAAGGGCATTTCACTGGCCGGCGGGTTTAGCGAAGATGCGGATGAGCATAAAGTATTTTTGATCCGCGCATCCGATCCGGAGCGCCATGCCAGCAAGGTTGCGTTGAACCGGCGGATATCTCCGGGGGATATTATCATGGTGAAGCAGAGCTACTTCTTTGTGAATGGTGAAGTGGAGAAACCCGGAAAATTTTCTTTTCAGCAGGATATGACCTACCGCATGGCGATCTCCATGGCCGGCGGTCTGAAAGAGCGGGCCGACGACGATAAAATATATGTGGTGCATGAAAAGACGAATGGTGAGTCTTTGCATGTTGATAATCTGGATCGACCCATTCAACCAGGTGATGTCATCACGGTGAAAAAGAGTTTCTTTTAATCACGGAGTTATACGTGGAATCAAACAGTAACGCAGGTTCATTTATCGAAGAGGAGATCGATCTCCACCACTACTGGCTGGTGATCTCCAGGCGAAAATGGGGTATTATCGCCCTGGCTGTGCTGGTGACGGCGCTGACGGCGCTGATTGTCTTTTCCATGACTCCGTACTACAAAGCCAGCGCGGCTCTGCTGATTGAACCGCAGCAGCCGAAGCTCCCTTCTATCGAGGATCTTTATGGTCTGGCCGGCAAGGATAAGCAATATTATCTGACCCAGTTGGAGGTGCTGAAGTCTCGCAAGCTGGCGGAAATGGTGATCGACAAGCTGGATCTGGAGCATCAGCCGGAATTTGTGCCGGACCCTGAAGCCGTCTCCTATAACCCGTTGGCGTGGGTGCGTCGATGGCTGGCGCTCAATGCCAGCAGTGCGCATCAAGGCGAGATCGATGAGGCTGCAGTGGCGCGCGAAAATCTGGTACTCGGGTTTCAGGATCGTTTGAATGCCAGTCTGGTCAAAGATACGCATGTGATCAAGCTGGATTTCGAGGCGGAGTCGCCGGCATTGGCGGCAAAAGTCGCCAATGCGCTGGCCAATGCCTACATTGAAGATCAACTGGCCTCCCGCGTGGCAATGACCAAGCAGGCGACGGGCTGGATGGAGCAGCGGCTGAAGGTGCTCAAGAAAAATCTTGAGTTGTCGGAGCAGGCGCTGCAGAGCTACAAAGAGAAAAATAACCTGATTGATGTGAAGGGTGTCAATACGCTGACGGCGAACGAAGTGGATGCGCTGACGGCGAAGATGGTGGATGCGCGGGCCAGGTATTCCGAATTACGGAAACGCTACGGTTCGATGCACCCGAAGTTGATTGCGGCGCGTTCCGAGTTGCAGGCGGCCGAAAGGGATCTGGCGGCAGGTAAGGCGCGCATCCAGAGAATCGGTCGAAAAGCGGTGAAGTTGCGAGAGTATCAGCGTCAGGTGGACAGTAACAGAGCGCTGTATGACACCTTTTTGGCGCGTTTAAAAGAGGCCAGCCAGACGGTCGATTTGCATGCCGCCAATGCGCGCCTGGTTGATCCGGCGGTGCCGCCGGTGAAGCCGTTTAAGCCGAAAAAAGGGTTGATTCTGGCGCTGGCTTTTTTCGCCAGCCTGATGTTGGGAGTGCTGCTGGCCTTCCTGTATGAGGCGCTGGACAAGACCATCAAAAGCTCGGAAGATATTGAGGATAAACTGGGGCTGCCCCTGCTTGGCATTCTGCCTCTGTTCAAGAGCAGCAGAAAAAACAGAGGGTCGGATCCGGCCACCTCGCTGGATCAGCTAGACGCTTCATACGCAGAGTCCGTCAGAACGATCCGTACCGGTCTGGTCTTATCGAATCTGGATAATCCGCATAAGGTGATTCTGGTGACATCATCGGTGCCCGGTGAAGGCAAGAGTACGGTCTCGCTGAATTTGGCGATGGCGATGGGCAAGATGGAGCGGGTGCTGTTAATTGGCGCTGATCTGCGCCGGCCTTCGCTGGGGCGTGCGCTCGGGCTGGATAAAGGCAAGGCGGGGCTCACCGATATTCTGGTGGAAACAGCAGAGTTTAAGCAATGTTTTCACCACCTTGACCATGCGGATATCGATGTGCTGCTTTGTGGACAGATTCCTCCGAATCCGCTTGAGATGCTTTCATCCAAGCGCTTTGCGGCGCTGTTAGGCGTGTTGGAAAAGAATTATGATCGAATTATTATTGATTCTCCTCCGTTGCAAGCTGTGAGTGATTCGCTGGTTCTCTCCCGCTATGCCAAAGCGGTGGTGTATGTGGTGGAAGCTGATAAAACGCATGAGAAAGCGATCAGGGGTGGAATCAAGCAACTGCAGCAGCAACAGGCGCCGCTGGTGGGGTTGGTGTTGAATAAGGTTGATGTTGCCAAGGCGGCCAAATACGGATACAGCTATGGCGGTTATTACGATCACTACGGCTATAGCGGTGGTGAAAAAGCGTGATGTGCAGGATGGCGCTTTTACTTGCTCGTCACTGCTCCTGCGAATAAACAACTTGCGATGCAAGTTATTGATATCGCATCTGTTCATGGGAGCTTTGATGGCTTCGTAAGAAGGCATCATGATTGATATCCACTGCCACCTGTTGCCCGGTATTGATGATGGCGCTGCAGACATAGCGCAGTCTCTGGCGCTGGCGCGCCATGCGGTTTCGGATGGCATGACGCATCTTGTTTGTACGCCCCATATTCACCCCGGCGTTTATGATAATGATATCTGTAGTATTTCACGCGCTTTTGCGCTGTTTTCCGAAGCGCTGGAAATCAACAACATTCCATTACAGATAAACTGGGCAGCCGAAGTGCGTCTGTGCCCCGAAGTGATGGGCCTGCTTGATGCGGGCCGGTTGCCACTGTTTAGAGGTGCGGGTGGTAAACAGACAGTATTGCTTGAGTTTCCACACAGTCATGTGCCTCCGGGTTCGGAGCAGTTGCTGAAGTGGTTGATCGCTAACGGTGTTCAGGTGTTGATTGCACACCCGGAACGTAATAAAACATTGATGAGGCATGTGGATCGGGTGACTGCATTTGTGGAAATGGGCTGCCTGTTGCAGGTGACATCCGGTTCACTTAGCGGTCGGTTTGGCCCCCCTGCCAGGCAGGCGGCCGAACAGATGCTTTTGCGTGGTCAGGTGGGCGTGCTGGCCAGCGATGCGCATAATTTACGCGCTCGTCCGCCTGAACTGTCGGATGGCTTGGCCGTTGCTGCTGCGCTGATCGGTTTGGCGCGAGCCAATGAACTGGTGCTGGATCGCCCGAAGCAGCTGGTTTGCGAAATGTTTGGTAATGAATGAATCTGTCATGGCTGCTTTACAGCCTGCGCGAATGCAGCAGTTGATGATATTGATCCTGATTTCGGTTCTCGCCTGGTTGATCGTTTACTCTTTTGATGGCGGCATGGCCTATGTGGATCAATATCGAATAAATGCCAACATCGATAAATGGCGGCAGGCAGGCGAACCGGTGAACGATAGCCGCTGGCGTGATTTGCAACTGTTTGCCCGGCAGGCATTGGCGCGATATCCGGATAGCGTCGATCTGATCAATGCAGTTGGACGGTTGTACGATTTTCGTGCAGGCATGACTGAAGATCACAATGTGGCGCACAGGATGCTGATAAAGGCGCGTGGCTATTACGGGCAGGTTATTCGGTTGCGGCCGGCCTGGCCGTATGGTTGGCTGAATCTGGCCTGGGTTAAGGCGAGAATGGGGGAGCCTGATCCGGAGTTTCGCAGGGCGTTATTGCGTTTGCTGGCGCTTGCTCCCTGGGAGCGCAATACATTACCATCGCTGGTGCAGTTGGGGGTTTATGGCTGGCCCTACCTGAATTCGGATGAACGGCGCGAATTGACAGAATATTTTACTCGGGCGGAACAGACGAGGCGACGCGATATGCGGCGTGCGCTTAAGGGCGCCGGGCAGTTCCGGCGTTACTGCGCTCTGATGAGGGAATCCCGCATCAGGGCGACACTCTGCTCTGTTCCAGACGCCGGCAAATAAAAGGAATAGCGAGCAGAATGACAAACAGCATGCTGTTGGCGCTGATCTGGAGGTTGAAATCGACGGATGAGTGGATCAGCAGGGCTGTGGATGCCATGACAGAGGCGAAGCTCATACCAGCAGTGAACTGATTGCGGCGATGGCGTAATGTTGAAAGCGCAGTGATCAGAGAGAATATGACAACGCCTGCCAGCAGAGCAAAGCCGATGACGCCCTGTTCGCTAAGGAATTCAAGGTAATCGTTATGTGCATGGTTCCAGTACTGGCTTAGTAACGGCGTTTTATAAGCCGGAAATGCTTCAAAATAGGTTCCTGCGCCAGTGCCGGTCAGCAGGTAGTCCTGCACCATCGGTAGCGTAGCCATGTCGGTGTTGTCGCGAAGTTCTGTCTGCATTGCGGTTGTTTCGAGTCGGTGCATGACTTTGGAAACGCCAACCCATGAACCGACAATGATCATGTCCAGAATAATCAGGCTGGTTAAAAAAGTGATCGTGGCGCGCGGTTTTTTGCGCGCCAGCAGCAGGAACAGCAGTCCTGCTACGGCGATACTGCTGAAAAATCCGAGGTTTCCACCCCGTGAGTGTGTCAATACCAGGCCCAGGCACAGCAATACCAGAATAAGGCGCAACCTGGCCTTAGGGCCGAGTAGCAGATCCACCCAGTTTTTGATTCGTTGCTTCCAGCGCCGGGAAGCGCCGCTCTCTGAACGGAGTAGTGTGAGCATATAGCCGACTCCGAGTGACAGGGACATCTCCAGGTAACCTGCCAGGTGGTCACGATTGGTGAAGGTGCCGGTGGCGGAACCGATGTGGGAGTGAAGCGCCGCCTTGCTGATGAAAAACGAGTACTCCACGCCTGTAAGGATCATCATGCCGCCATACAGAACCTGAAACAGCGCGCTGATCAACACAGTATAAACAAGCCAGGTTAACTTTTTTCTGCTGTCGAACAGATAAAGCGCCAGCATCAAACCGGTTACAAGAAATGCGGTCGTCAAAAAATGTTGCCATGTCGCCATTCGATCCAGTGAAAGCGATGCGGTGTTGGTTGCGCCGGCGGCTTCGTAAATCGAAGCTGCGTGAGGCGACAGCGCTCGCAACCATGCGACTGGCAAATGGATGATTTGAATCAACTGCCAGATCAGGTTGGCAATAAGCAGCAGCAGTGGCAATGCCGCTGTTTTAAAGGCGGGCGGAAGCGACGGCCGGTGGTGGAAATGTTTGATGAGAACGGCGATCGCCAGAATAAAACACCATATTTCCGCTATTGCGACGGCCCAGGGAAGTTTGCTTCCCAAAGGCAGTGGCATCCAGGCAATCAATGCCAGAAAGCTATAGGTCAATATGGTGTTGTATTCCGATTTGTTGCCGGCGCCCATGCCCGTACTTTAGCATGAAACACACAGTGCGCGTTAGCGTCAAATGGTCAGTCGTGCAGTAGCGGTGATAAAAAAAGGCTCCGTTAACGGAGCCTTTTTTGGGTTTTAATTCTCTTTTTCGGTTTTCAGGGGCTGACCGCAGACCCACCACCGCCGCTGCCGCCACCGGCATGGCCGGAATTAAACACGGTGCCGGTTTGGGGGCCTGATGCGAGCAGCGTGGGGCTGCCATTGTTTCCGCCGGGCCCGGCTGCTGTGGCTTGCTGGTCTTCAGCGGGATTGTGCAAAGCGGCAGTGATCACGTTGGACTGGTCTGGGGCAGCAATAATGGCCGCTTGCTGAATGTCATGGGCTTTTCCCGGGGCGGCATCGACTGCAGCTACGGCAATACCGACAGCGTGATCCGGCGCCATGCTAATGGCTGCGGTGGTAATGGCAGCCGCCATATCCGGGTGAGCTGCAACCAGTTGTTTTACAGCATCCTCAATAGAGGCGCCGCTGCTGGTGAGCTGAGTGAGCTCGGCGTTAATGTTGATTTCTGTCGCAAGGGCTACGTTCACGGTTGCGGAGCCGATAAACAGAGCCATGACGAGCATGATTATTTTTTTCATTGTATGTGACACTCCAGAAATGGAAAGCATCCTGCCTTCGAATATAGTAGCCCGATTATAGTTCGATTTTGGCATTGTGCAAGTTTTATGTTGTTGTATGCTGAAAACCTTAATTCGAAGGGAGCGTGCAACGCAAATTAAAGAGAGGGAAACAACGCATGATAGCGCAGCGGCGGGCGCATCGTTACACTGCCGCGCCAATGAGCAAGATCAAGCAATCCCATATTCGCAACTTTTCGATTATCGCCCATATC
>JALUYG010000318.1 GCA_027013105.1 Mariprofundus sp. | reverse complement strand
AGCAGTTTGCGTAATCTGAGCTGGGTGACATGCAAGGAGCGTATGGCACGATCACCTTCGGCATCCGGCCAGAGCGCATCGCAAATTTTCGGATGGGTCAGTCCATTGGGGTGGATAATCAACAGCTTTAACAGCTTGATCACATGTCGCTGACGGTTGCCGATTCGAATTTCTTCGCCCTGTCTGCAAATGCGCAAGGTGCCAAAACAGAACAGTTCAACAGGCCAGGGCCAGATGGAAGAAACCTCGCAGAGACTGTTCGGTTGCATCTGATGCAGTCGAATCAGTTTACATGCATATGTTGTTTCAATACCTTCATTGAGCGCCAGCTGACAAAGCTCTGTCATGATGTGGGGCGGCCATCCGGGAATGTTATAAAAGCCATGTTGCGCGCCAAGTTGAAACGCTTTTTTCAGTCTCCCAAGTCCGAGCTTTTTCAGGTGTAAATCTCTGGATACGCAGCTGGAAGCGATCAGGGAGGCAAAAAGCAGGTGCTGGCTACGCATTCGTCTGCCGGTTTTAAGAGCCAGGGCAATATGCCACCCGGCTCGGGAGTAGTCGTGCCGCTGATAGAGAATCTGGGCGAGGAGAACGTGACATGTCGCCTCTGCAAATGGAACAGTTGCCTGCTGAGTCAAGGCAACTGCGCGTTTGGCATGCGACAGCGCTGCGTGGGATTGATCCTGGTGAAATTTCAGCCAGCCTCGCAGGTAGTGATACTGGGCATGATCCAGAATCCGCTCCGGGTTTTTATAATGCTCCACCTTCTGCAACCATGACTCGGCAAGCGTATAATTTTGTCCAGACATGAAAGCATAGACGGCTTGTCCGGCCAGCTGGGCGTTCCAGTCGGAAACACCTGCCTGAGTAGCAAACTTCAGTCCCTCTTCAACATAGGCGATGCTCTGCCCGATATTCATATTGAGCCATTCGATCTGCGCACACATGGTAAAGCGCATCATCTGGATCAGCGGATCAGAGATGGTGTCGACATCGATGCCAAGCAAATCCCTGTAGAGTAAGCGTGCATGATCCATGCTTCCATTCCAGATGTTATAGAGCATCAGATGGTTGTAGAGAATGATTTTCTCTTCCGGCGTGGTGAAGTCGTCATAAGCATCAGAAGCCAGTTGATACCACTCACCGATTTCGCTCGCATTTGGAGATGTAAATAGCAGTGCATTAAAATAGGCGGATACAAATCGATTTCGTATTGCTTTCGATTCAGGCAAGCCATGCTTCTGCAATAATAACCTGGCCTTGTCGATCTCCGGCTTTAGCGAGGCGAATTCACTCAGACGATAAAAATAACTGTTTGCTACTCTTGACCATTCAAGAAATTTTGTGTCGGTTGAAGTTTGTTCACTCAGAGTTTGATTCGGATCTCCTGATTCTATGCTTTGCGACATGATTAAAGTATATACGAACTATCGTAAACTTCTATTCAAATATGGTGACTTTGTTTTAAATCCAGTTGAAGCTTTCGGCAGCAGCATCGCCAATGGTGCTGCCAGCATGGCCGTGACGGCGCAGGCATAGAAGGCGATGCTGTATCCCATTGCGTTGACAATGAGGCCACCGGCCATAATGCCGATGGTGCTGCCTAGCCCGAATCCGGCGGCGGAATAGAGGCCCTGCGCTGTGCTGTGCCGGTGCGCTGGAGCCAGTCGTTTCACCCAGGCGATCGCAGCCACATGGAACGCTGCGAAGCTGGCTGCATGCAGCAGTTGCAGGATAATCAGTAGCCAGGGATTGGTGGTCAGGCCGGTGCCCAGCCAGCGAAGCGCAGCCAGCAACAGACAGGCAGTGAATACAGTGGCGGGGGAGGCCTGTTGCAATGGCCGCGACCAGCGCCACATCAGCGTAATTTCTGCAATAACGCCAATGCCCCAGTAGGCGCCGACCTGCCAACCGGAGTAGCCGGCATCGGCCAGGTACAGACTGAAGAATCCGTAGTAGGCGCCGTGAGACGCCTGCATCATTAGTGCAATAATCAGCAACAGATAGAATGGTCTGGAAAAAGTGTTGCTGCCGCCTGTTGTTTCAGGCGGCAGCGTCAGTTTGGGGAAGCCACGGGCGGCAAAGGCGAGTATCAGCATCAACAGGGTCAGCGCCAGAGGGAAAACGGCGATGTTCGGGCCGACCAACCAGATGCCGCCAGCCAGCGAGGTGATGATAAAGCCGATCGAACCCCAGGCCCGCAGCCGGCCATAATCAGCGGATTCGTTTTCGGATACCGATACCGACAAGGCATCGGTTAACGGCAGTACGGCCGCCCAGAATGCGCCGAACAGCAATATTATCGCTGCCAGCAGCCAGACATTCATCTGCATTATCAAAGAGAGCGCCGACACAGCTGCCATGCATGATGCTGCAACGATAAAGCGGTGCGCCCATGCCTGCGGTCGCCGATCCAGAACATGGCCGATCCATGGCGGTGCGACCACCTTGGCCAACGCCAGCAAGCCAGTCAAAAATCCGATCATGGCGGTGTCGAATCCGCGGGCATCCAGATAGACGGGGAAAAACGGCAGAATCAGCCCCATAGCGGCAAAGTAGGCGGCATAAAACAGGCGAATGCGATTCAGCGAGTGCGGCGTAACCATGGCGGGGAAGACTATCGGGCGTGGAATTAAAATCATTGAACGTCTGCATGTTGGAATGAAGCGGTTGAAAAAAAGAGAAGTTGGAAAGGGCTGACATGGAAAAGTCTGACGCTTGAAAACATGGCCTGATGATTGCTAGTATCTCCATATGATGAACAGTTCCGGATTTGATAGAAACTCCACCCTTGAGCTACTGAAATTCAGTGACGATCTGCCCTCGTTGCCGGATCGATTCGTGAAGATTCAGAATATCGCCCAGGATCCCGAATCCGGCGCCGAAGATCTTGCCGAGGTGATTCGCAGCGATCAGGCCACGACTGCCATGATTCTGAAATTTGCCAATTCACCGGCCTATAATCCGACCCATACGCCGATTGGCGAGCTGTCAAAGGCCATTGCGAGACTGGGTTCACGGGAAACTGTGCATATCGCAACAGCCATGGCGTTGATGTACGGCATGATTTTACCGACCGGCATGGCCAACATCCGTGTGTTCTGGGGGCATGCCTTTGCGGTTGGTCAGGTGGCTGAGCATCTGGCCCGCGGCGTCGATCCGGATGAGCGGCACTGTAGCCATGAGCGTGCATTTATGGCCGGCTTGATGCACGATATCGGTCGTGCTGCGCTGGGCATGCGCGTGGACTTCTCCTATTTTGAGCATGAAACCGGTCACCTGCATGAAGAGGCGCTGATTCAGGCGGAAGAGGAGTGCTACGGCGTTAATCACGCCGAAGCCGGTATGCAGTTGATGCGGCTGTGGCTGTTTCCCGATGATTTGGCTCAGGCTGTAGGTGATCATCATAACCCGGATAGTCCGCTGTTTCTGTCAAAAATATGTTATCAGGCCAACCAGTTCGTCAACAAGCATATCCCCGAGCGCACCCCCTTTGACGATATTGCCGACAGCGTAGAACAGGCGCTGGCCGATGATCCTCCGGATCTCACCGGCCTGCAGAGTTAGCCCGGATATTAAGGGCTGTCGGGCATCTCTGTTTTTTGGCGCGTGCATCTGCGCATGAACTAATGCGCGTGTAACTAATTGCCGTCGCCTGCGGCTGGTCGTAACATCGGCGCACTTTGACATGAAACAAGCAACGCACCTGCATGGATTTTTCTACCCCTTGATGATGAAAAGGTAGAAAAGCCCATGCGCGTTAACCGGATTTCAATAATACACCCCCGTGTTCATGGCATGGGAAAAGGTGAATTCACGTGAAAAAAACGCTGCTGGAAGGAAAATCGAAAGCGCTGGCATGGACGCGGGAACAGGACACCATCTACATGGTGGCTCTGGCCGTGGTGATTGGCGTGCTCTCCGGATATGTGGCGCTGCTGATCCGCTTTATGATTGAATGGGTGAGCCTGTTGTGGACCGGCGAACGTACCTGGGAAAGCGTTATCGGTTCGCTGCCGTGGTACATCTATCTGGTTGCGCCGACGCTGAGCGGACTAGTGGTGGGCTGGATTACCGTTCGCTTGCTACCCAATGGCGAGCTGCGCGGCGTCTCCGGCGTGCTGGCCGATATGGTGGAGCGCAAAGCGCGCATACATCCTCGCCAGCTGGGTACGGAGATGGCAGGGGCGACGCTGGCTATTGGCGGCGGCGTCAGTCTGGGCCGTGAGGGGCCGACCATCGCCATGGGCGCGTTGCTGGCGTCGGAAATCGGTCAGCGTCTGGGGTTGACCGAACAGCAGTTGCGTATTCTGGTCGGTTGCGGCGTGGCCGCCGGTATCGCCGCCTCATTTAATACGCCGATTGCCGGCGTATTCTTTGCGCTGGAGGTGATTCTGGCCGACTACGCCATTGCCACTTTCAGTCCGATTGTCATCGCTTCGGTGCTGGCGACGGTGGTGTCACGCTCGGAGTTGGGCAATTTTCCGGCTTTTACAGTGCCGGAATACCACCTGATCAGCACCTGGGAAATTCCCTCCTATATTGCCATCGGCGCCATTTGCGGCCTGGTGGCGATGATATTCATCAAGGCCATGCCGCCGACTCGGAAATGGCTGGAAAAACTCATGCCGGACCGACATTTTCGCCCGGCGCTGGTCGGCCTGATGATCGGCCTGATCGGACTGGCGATACCGCAGGTGATGTCCATCGGTTACGGCATTGTGGAAGATATGATGCTGGAGCGGATTCACCCCGAACTGCTCGGCAGCATGCTGCCGCTGGCGGCGTTTCTGGCGATTGTGCTGGTCGGCAAGCTGGCGGCGACGATATTGAGCGCCGCCGGCGGTTTTCCCGGCGGTCTGTTCGGGCCGGCGCTGTTTCTGGGCGCCACCATCGGGGCGATGTGCGGCGATCTGGTCCACGCCATTTCACCGGAATATTCCGAGAGCTACGGCGCCTACGCGTTGGTGGCCTGCGGCGCACTGACAGCGGCGGCGTTGCAGGCGCCGCTGACAGTGATGCTGATCGTGTTTGAGATGACTGCCAATTATCAGATTATGCTGCCGCTGATGGCGGCCTGTAGCGTGGCGACGCTGGTCAGCAGGGGGTTTGGACGTGAGTCGCTGTTTACCGAAGTGCTGGAGGAGCGCGGCATTGAATCGAACTGGGGGCTGGAGCAGTCCTGGATGCGTTCGGTGCCGGTGAGCCGCATTCCCTGGCGCTCGATTCCGCGCATCTCCGAGATGGCGCGTCTGCAGGAGCTGAAGGAGGTTTATACGGCGTCGGGCAAGGGTTGCGTGCAGGTGGTGGACGATGCCGGGTTGATGGTCGGCATTGTCACATTTGCCGATCTGCAGCAGTGGCTGATCGATCCGGCTCTGGATCAGGTGGTGGTGGCCGGCGAAGTGGCCAATCGAGATGTGCTGGTGGTCTCCGAAAATGACAGTCTGCTTGATGCAATCCATATTCTCGATCGCGAAGAGTTTGAACAGATGCCGGTGGTGGCGGCGGATAATCCGCGCAAGGTGCTGGGCATCTTGTCGCGCAACGCCATCTTCTCCACCTACCATAAAATGATCGTCAAACACGGCGAAGGCGAGCATGCCTGATCGCGGCAATGAACACGGCCTGAATGCGGCGCAGCAGCAGGCGGCGCAGGCCGGCGACGGGCCGCAACTGATTCTGGCCGGGGCCGGCTCCGGCAAAACGCGCACCATTGTCCACCGCATCGGCCATTTGATTGCCGGCGCTGGCGTAGCGCCGCACCGGATTCTGGCGGTGACTTTCACCAACAAGGCGGCGGCCGAGCTGAAATCGCGCTTGAGCACGCTGATCGGCGATGATGGCGGCGGCGTTGTCTCAGGCACCTTTCACGCCATATCACTCCGTTTTCTACGCCGTTACGCCGATGCGCTGGGCTTTCCGCGTTCGTTTCAGGTGATCGACGCCGATGATCAGAAAGCGTTGGTCAAACGTATCCTGAAGTCGCGCAATATCCCGACCGACAGGTTGCATCCCTCCTATCTGCTGCACTGGATTGAACATTGCAAACATGCCGGACTCACCCCGCAGGAGACGCCGGCCCACGACTGGAACGGCATCAGCATGGTGGAGCTCTACGCCGTTTATCAGCAGGAGCTGAAACAGCATGAACGCATGGATTTTTCCGATCTGATTCTCAATGTGGTGCTACTGCTGCGCGATCATCGCGATATCGCCGTGGCCATCAAAAGCCGCTTCGATCATGTGCTGGTGGATGAGTTTCAGGATACCAATCCGGTGCAGCATGAGTGGTTGATGCAGCTGTGCAGCGAGCACAGGAATCTGACCGTGGTGGGCGATGATGATCAGAGCATCTACGGCTGGCGCGGTGCAGACGTGCGCCATATCCTGGAGTTTGAACGCATCTGGCGCGGCGCAACCCTGCACCGGCTGCAGCAGAATTACCGCTCCACCGCCGCCATCCTGAAACTGGCCAATGCGGTGATTTGTGAAAATGCAGATCGTCACGACAAAGTGCTCGAAGCCACCATTGCCGGCGGCGAAATGCCGCGCTGGAAGGTGTGCAATGATGAATACGACGAGGCGCGACAGATTATGCGCCATGTCGAGCGCTGGCGCGCCAGCGGCCATGCTCATGCGGAGATGGCCGTGTTATACCGCTCCAATCGTCAGTCGTTGCCGCTGGAGCAGCTGTTTCGCGAATCGAATATTCCCTACCGCATTATCGGCGGCGTCGGTTTCTTCGAGCGCATGGAGATCAAGGATGCGCTGGCTTTCTGGGCGCTGCTCAATCGCTGCGGCGACAGCCTGCATCTGATGCGTATCTGCAATAAACCCAAACGCGGTCTGGGCGCCAAAGGGCAGGAGCAGGTGATGGCGCAGCTGGCCGCTTCCGGTCTGCGTGCTGATGCGTGGCTGGATCTGCTGGCTGCCGGACAGGCGGAAGGCGCGTCGCGCAAGCTGGCTCCGCTGGCCTCCCTGCTGGCCGAGCTGCGCAACGATGTTGGTGCAACGGATGATGGCGGCCTGATGCCGATACTGCAGCAGAGCGGCTATCTGGATAGCCTGAAAGCCATGGGTGAAATTGAAGCGGCGGCTCGGCTGGAGAATATCCGCACCTTGCAGGATTATATCGAGCTGTCGCTGGGGCAGGGGCTGACGCCGGTGGATTTTATGGATCGGGCCGCCCTGTTGCAAGGTAGCGAAGAGATGCGCGACGATCAGACTCAGGATGCCGTCAGCATGATGAGCCTGCATCGGGCCAAGGGGCTGGAATTTGATTGCGTGGTGTTGCCCGGCATCGAAGAGGGGTTGTTGCCGCATCAGCGCTCGCTCGATGAAGGCGAAGCGGGCATCGCCGAGGAGCGCCGTCTGCTCTATGTCGGCATCACGCGCGCACGCCGTCACCTGCTGCTCACCTCCGCCCGTGTGCGCCGCTTTTATGGTGAAATCCACTACCCGCAACCGAGCCGCTTTATCAAACAGCTGCCGGACGAGGTTCTGCACAGGCTGGATCAGGCGCCTTCCCAAATCGATGCGCCGGCGCAGCAACACGGCGTCGCCATTGGCGGCAACGTGGTGCATCCGAGCTTTGGCGAGGGGGTGGTTCTGGCGCTGGAAGGGGGCGGGGACGCCGCCCGCGTCACTGTGCAGTTCAGGCGGGCGGGCACCAAGCGGCTGATGTTGAAATATGCTGCATTGCAAATAGCGTAGCCCGTTCATAACACATGGATTTTTTCATGTTATTGCAAGGGGAGGCTGCCCATGTCTGTTGTTATCTATCATAATCCACGCTGTTCGAAATCCAGAGCCACGCTGGCGTTGTTGCGTGAGCGGGGCGTTGAGCCAGAGATTATAGAGTATTTGAAAACCCCGCCAAGCGAATCTGAACTCGATCGTATTTTAATAATGCTGGATAAGGAGCCTGAGGATCTGATGCGTAAGAGCGAGGCCGATTTTAAGGCGCATATCCGGGGTAAATCGTTATCACGCGCGCAAGCCATCGCTTTGATGGTGAATTACCCGATTGTGATCGAACGTCCGATTGTCATTAACGGCGCGCATGCGGCGATTGGACGCCCACCCGAGAATGTGTTGCAGATTATTTGATACCCCAAAATCCGACATGGCTGCTGAAAC